>JBPCKH010000216.1:0-4751 GCA_051004475.1 Candidatus Limnocylindria bacterium
AGGTCGGACGCCGGGGTCGATCCGCATCGAAATCGCTCTCATGATTCGAAGCGGACGCGGTTTTCGGCTGGTGGCGTCCCGATCCAGGCTGCGTTATCTTACCACCCGAATTACTTGTCGCAGCAACTCACTCCGCGGAGGATGTTCACCTGGGGGGCCTGTCAGGGGATGTGCGCACCGCCGTGCTGGAGGGATGGAGTCGCTGACCATCTGGACTGCCAGACCACGTGCCGATGACGCGAACGACTGCACAACGCGCGTGACGCGACGCCGACCTTATTCGCGAGTCGGCGTCGCATAACCGCGCTCAGCCGGCGTCGTTCTCCTTGTCGGCCTCATCGGTGTCGCCCGTGGCGGACTCACGCCCAGAGCCTGCCTGGCGAGCGCTCCAGTCGCCGACGGCGGCCGCCCCCGTTCCAGTCGGGTAGACGATCTCCTTGCCCTCGGTGGCGGAAGCCGCATCGCCGATAGAGCCGCCCTCGTCCCAGTTGCCAACATCGCCGCCCGTGCCGGCGTTTGCACCGCTGCCGAGGCCCCCGCTTGTGGTGCCCTCGGAGCTCAGCGACTTGTCGCCTCCCGTGATGCCGCCGGAGCTCTTCTCGGCGTCGGTGTCAGAGTGCTGATCGTCGTGATCGTGTCCCATGCGTGGCTTCCTCTCGTGCTGCGCTGTGAGGCTCAGGTGGGTCCGACCTGCTGGCCGAGCTTCTTGAGCTCCATCATCTCTGCGCCGAGCTTGTTCAGCTCATCGGTGCTGAAGACCTGGCGCGCCTGCTTGAACATCTCACCCTCTTCTTCTTCCATGTGGTGCTCGATGTTCTCTTTCATGACCTTGAACTTGGCGGCCCAGACCTCGTCGGTCACGCTGGTCGTCTCCAGCTCGCCCATGATTTCGTCAACGACGTGGTGCTCCTCGTATCCCTCCAGCACGATCTCCTTCGCCTTGGGATGAGCCTTGAGGGCCGGGTAGAAGATCTCCTCCTCGATCCGCTCGTGGATGAGCATCTCGCCCTTGATCGCCTCGAACAGCTCGGTGCGGGTCTTTTCAGCCCGCTCCGTGGTGGCTTCACCCTCGGCAAGAAGCTTCTTGACCTTGGCGTGGTCGTCCGTGAGCAATGAGATGGCGTCCATCGATCTCCTTCGGTGGCATGCGGGTCACTCAATGTGACTCGCATACGCAGATCGCGTGCCGATTTTCAGCCTTCAGCTACCGAGGGATGCCTCGATCGCCTCGCGTGTCGGCATGCCCTCGCGCGCGCCGGACGCGGCCACGGAGAGAGCGCCAGCAGCGTTCGCGGCCACGATGGCCTCGTCCAGCGAGCGACTACCGGCGAGCCAGGCGGCGAGGACTCCGCAGAACGTGTCGCCCGCGCCCGTCGTGTCGACGACGCGCGGTGCCAGGCGGCCCTCGAAGCGCTCGCGGCGTCGTCCGTCCACCAGAAGCGCACCCGCCGGCCCCTGGGTCACGATGATCGGTCCGGCGTGGCGAATGGCGAGATCATCCAACGCCGCTCCGGTGATGTCGTTGCCGATGGCCACGACCAATTCGTGCTCGTTCGGGGTCAGGATCGGCCCGAGAGCGAGGATCTCAGATGACAGGGCACGCGCCGGCGCAGGGTTGAGGATGGCAATGACGCCAGCCGCGTGCGCTGTTCGCAACGCCTCGATCGTGGCGGCGACCGGCACTTCATGATTGGTCAGGACGCAGTCGGCGGCGGCGACCATGGCACGGTCATCATCATCGAGCTCGAAGGCGGCATTTGCGCCAGGGGCCACCACGATCTGGTTCTCGCCGCGTGGGCCAACTGCGACGATCGCGACACCCGTGGGTTCTCTGTCGAGCCGCCGTACCCGCGACGTGTCGATCCCCTCGGCGGAGAGGGCGGCGACCCCGCGCTCGCCGTAGGCATCGATCCCGACCGCGCCGATCATGCTCACCTTCGCTCCGGCGCGCGCCGCCGCGACGGCCTGGTTCGCCCCCTTGCCGCCGTCATGGATCGCGAACCGACCGCCGAGCACCGTCTCGCCGGGTTCCGGCAGACGGTCGGCGACGACGACCAGATCGATGTTGATGGAGCCGATGACGACCACGTGAGCGCTCAAGAGATGAGTATGCCGCACTGCACGGTCCGCCGGGCGCTGCCATCATGATCTCGATACGCCTGGGTGCCGTCATTGGTGCGCTCCTGGCGTGGTTCGCCGGGACCGTTCTGGAATGGCAGCGCGACTTCGCCTTCACGCTCGGCGTTGCCCGTTGCGGCCGTGGTCGTGGAGATGCCCGACGACGAAGGCGCGAGCGTCTAGGGCTGAAGTCGACGGCGGTTCCAGGTTCCGTCGCCACCGCGCCGGTACTCGACGCGGTCATGGAGCCGGTCGGGGCGGCTCTCCCAGAACTCGACGATGCGCGGCACGATCAGGTAGCCGCCCCACATCGGCGGCAGCGGGAGCTCGTCCGGGCTCCGCGCCGCCAGCTCCGCGACCCGAGCCTCCAGCTCGTCCCGGCTGCCGATCTCCTGGCCCTGCGCGGAGATGCTCGCGGAGAGCTGGCTGCCGCGTGGTCGCGTGCGCCAGTACGCCAGGGATGCCTCTTCGGACAGCAGGCGTATCGAGCCACTCACGCGGACCTGCCGATCGAGCGCCGCCCACCAGAAGGCGGCGGCCACCCAGGGGTTGATGGCGACATCGCGACCCTTGCGGCTGCCGCGATACGTGAAGTAGCGCAGGCCCTCGGCGTCGAGCCCGTTGAGCAGGACATAGCGGACCGACGGCATGCCGTCGTCATCGGCGGTGGCCAGTGCGAAGGCGTTCGGCAGGTGGGCGCCGGTAGCCTCCGCCTCGCTCAGCCAGCCGGCGAGCTGGCGAATCGGATCGGGGTCAGTGGTGGACGGATCGATCGGCATGCAGGGAATGCTAGTCGCTTGCTCGGGCATCGGCCCGCTATCGTACGAACCGTGTCATCCGTTTCGACCCCATCCGCCATCATTTTCGACCTAGACGGCACGCTGGTCGACACGGTCGGCGCGCGCATTGCCGCCTGGGCGGCGGTCTTCGAAGAGTTCGACATTCCCATGGAGCGGGATCAGCTTGGGCCGATGATCGGGATGGACGGACGCCGCTTGGCCATCGATGGTGCGCGTGCGGCCGGCGCGCCCATAGACGCCGATGCGGCCGAGGCGATCGATCATCGGGCTGGCCAGCTCTTCGACGAGCGCAACCAGAAGCCGGTCCCGCTGCCGGGTGCCCGAGCGGCACTGGCGCGGATGGATCAGGCGGGAATCAACTGGGCCATCGCCACCTCCTCGCGCGCAGCACAGGTGGCGACGTCCGTCGCGGCCCTGGAGCTGGAGCGCGCGCCCCGCATCGTCGACGGAAGCGCCGTGGCGAATGCCAAGCCGGCACCTGATCTGCTGCTGCTGGCTGCAAGCCAGCTGGGCATCGAGCCGGCCGGCTGCTGGTACGTCGGTGATTCCATCTGGGACATGCAGGCCGCCATCGCGGCCCGGATGCGGGCCATCGGCGTGCTGGCCGGTTCGGCCGTCGATGCGGATGCGCTGCGTGACGCCGGCGCATCGGTCCTGCTGTCAAGCCTCGACGACCTTGGCCTGCCGGCCTGATGCCGCTCGAGGAATATCTGCGCAAGCGTGACTTCAAAGCGACCCCGGAGCCGGCCCCGGGCGACCTGGTCGAGCGCAGTGGACGTTTCACGATTCAGCGGCATCGCGCGACCGCGCTGCATTACGACGTGCGGCTCGAGATCGATGGCGTGCTGGTCAGCTGGGCCGTGCCGAAGGGGCCAACTCTCGATCCCGCTGCGCGACGGCTGGCGATGCGCACTGAGGACCATCCGATCGAGTATTTCGATTTCGAGGGTGTCATCCCGGAGCGCCAGTACGGCGCGGGGGACGTCATCGTGTGGGACTGGGGCACCTACGAGCCGGAGGCGGAGACGCCGAACCCGTCAACCGCCCTGCGCAAGGGTGAGATCAAGTTCGTGCTGCACGGCGAGAAGACGCGCGGACGCTTCACGATCGTGCGTACCGACGGGCGCGGTGGGGGAGACGAGGATCGCGAACGCTGGCTCCTCATGCACAAGCGCGATGAGACCGCGGTCGAAGGATGGGATGCGGAGGAGCATCCGGCCAGCGTGAAGACCGGCCGCACGAATGACGAGGTCCGCGACGGTGCGCCCGAACGCTTCCGGGTTGATCCGCCGCGCCCGGTGGCTGAGATCGACCTCAGTGGGGCACGTGAGGAGGAGATGCCCGACTTCGTGTCGCCGATGCGCGCCACGCTGGCGGATTTTGCGTTCGACGATCCGGACTGGCTGTTCGAGATCAAGTGGGACGGCTACCGGGTCGAGGCCGTCGTGCGCGACGGCAGGGCGCGACTCTGGACGCGCAATCAGCAGGATGCCGCGCGCTACTTTCCCGACTTGGCCGGACCGGCTCCCTGGATCGAGGCGCGCGAGGCGATCGTCGACGGCGAGGTCGTGGCCCTTGACGAGCAGGGCCGGCCCAGCTTCAGTCTCCTCCAGGATCGGACCGGCATCCGCACCGGCCGTGCGGTGGGCACGAAGCGCTCCGGACCGCCTGCGCCGGTCGTCTACCAGGCGTTCGATCTGCTGCATCTCGATGGTCAGTCGTTGCTTGGCGTGCCGCTCGAGGAGCGCAAGCGATTGCTCCGCTCGCGCCTGCGGGCGCATCCGGCGGTCCGCTATGCCGGCCACGTCACCGGCGACGGCCGGGCCTTCACCG
>JBPCKH010000217.1:0-4226 GCA_051004475.1 Candidatus Limnocylindria bacterium
TTCCCGGCGTGACCATCATGCGCGTCCCGTCGGGGCGCTCGAGCACGAGCGGCGGCGCCGGCACGCTACCCCCGATGCGTTCGAAGCGAAAGAATCGAGTCTCGTCCCCCTTGCGGGCCTCCCATGCCTGGTAGCCGGTCAGGGCGAGTCCCTGGATGAGAAGGAGCCCCAGGATGATCACTGCGATGCGTGTCCGCCGAGGCGTAACGATCGTCATGCGACCGACTCCAGCGGATGAACCGGCGGTCGTTGCGCTGCTCGCACTCCGCCTCCTACCATGGCGTAGAGCACGGGGAGTACGAATAGAGTGAGCAGTGTCGAGGAGATGATCCCGCCGATGACCACGGTGGCGAGGGGGCGCTGCACCTCCGATCCTATTCCAGTGTTGAAGGCCATCGGGACGAATCCGAGACTTGCGACGAGGGCGGTCATGAGCACGGGCCGAAGGCGGCGCTCAGCAGCATGCTCGATCGCCTCGGTGAGTGAGCCCCCTGCGAGCAGGTTCTGCCGAATGGTCGAGACCAGCACGAGTCCGTTCAGCACGGCGACTCCGAAGAGCGCGATGAATCCCACGGCCGCCGAAATCGAGAACGGCAGCCCGCGCATCCACAGCGCAATCACGCCGCCGACCGTGGCGAAGGGCACGGCGGTGAACACGAGCGCGGCATCGAGCCAGCTCCGGTACGTCAGGTAGAGGAGTGCGGCGATGAGCGCCAGGGCCAGCGGGACCACGACCAGGAGCCGTGAGCGCGCCCGCTCGAGGTGCTCGAACTGCCCACCGTACCGAACGTAGTAGCCGGCTGGCAGGCTCACGCGCTGACCCAGAGTCTGGCGCAGCTCCGCCACGAAGCTTCCGACGTCACGCCCGCGCACATTCCCCTGCACCACGACCCGACGCTTCGCCCACTCGCGGTTGATGGTCGATGGTCCCTCGGTCATCCTGATGTGCGCTAGGGTGCCTAGTGCCACGCGGTCGCCGGCAGCGGAGCCGACGAGAATCTGGCCAATGGCGTTCGGGTCGGTGCGGTAGCGCTCGTCCATCTGCACGGCGATCGGGAACTGGCGCTCGCCCTCCTGTAGCACTCCCACCTCTCGCGGACCCAGCGTTTCGATGGCGTCGAGCACGTCGCGGGCCGCGATGCCGTGGCGAGCGATCGCGTCGCGGTCCACCTCGATCTGAACGACGGGTTGGCCAGTCACCTGCTCCGCGACGACATCGGCGGATCCCGGGATGGCGCTCATGACCGCTTCGATCTCACGGGCCTTCGCGCGCAGCATCAAAAAATCATCGCCGAACAATTTGACTGCCACGTCGGCGCGCACGCCGGCAATCATCTCGTTGACTCGCATCTCGATGGGCTGGGTGAACACCATGCGCATGCCCGGCAAGTTCGACAGTTCCGCCTCCATGACCTTGACGAGCTGGTCCTGGCCGCGTGCCCGCTTCCACTTGCTGCGATCCTTCAGCGTGATGAAGGCGTCCGAGAGCTCGAGTCCCATGGGATCCGTGGCCACTTCGGCCGTGCCGGTTCGAGTCCAGACCCGCTCCACCTCATCGGGAAACTTCCTGAGGAGCGTCTGCTCGATCTGCAAGCCGTAGCGCACCGACTCATCGAGCGATACTCCGGCCAGGCGCACGGTGTTGATCACGAGCGCGCCTTCGCCCAAGCGAGGGACGAACTCGGAGCCGAGACGGGTGCCCAGGAACAGCGCGTTGAGAAGCAGGAACACGGCAATCCCTAGCACGAGCTTGCCTCGGTGCAATGCGAAACGCAGCCCCGGCCGGTACAGGCGTTCCGTGAACTCGACAACCCGGTTGCGCTTCTCCGCAGCTCGGAGCGGAAGGAACGCGGCGCAGAGGGCCGGCATGAGGGTCAACGAAAGGATGAGGGAGCCGACCAGCGCGAACATGACGGTCAGGGCCATGGGTCGGAACAGCCGTCCCTCCACCCCATCGAGCGCGAGGATGGGCAAGTAGACGATCAGGATGATCAATTCCCCGAACATGGTCGGCCGCCGCACTTCGATGGCGGCCTCCTGCACGATCTCCGCTTGCGGTCGCCCGGTGCGATCCTCGGACAGGCGCCTTGCGGCGTTCTCGACCATGATGACGGAGCTGTCGACGACGAGACCGAAGTCGATCGCACCCAGGCTCATGAGCGTGCCGGCGATGCCGGCCCGCAGCATGAGGTCGAAGGCGAAGAGCATCGAGAGCGGGATTGCCGCTGCGACGATGAGGCCGGCGCGGATGTTGCCGAGGAACACGAAGAGCACCGCGACGACGAGCAACGCCCCTTCGAGGAGGTTGGTCTTCACGGTGTGGAGCACCTTGTCGACGAGCGTGGGGCGATCGTAGACGGTGGCGATCTCGATTCCGCTGGGCAAACTCTTCTTGATTTCGGCGAGGCGCAGCTTGAGCCGGTTCGTCACCTCGTGACTGTTCTCGCCCATGAGCATGAACCCAAGGCCCAGGACGACTTCGCCTTTCCCGTCCGCCGTGACGGCGCCGCGCCTGATTTCCCGCCCCTCGACGACGCGTGCCACGTCGCGCACGCGCGTCGGGATGCCGCCCTGTGCGGCGATGATGATGTTCTCGACGTCCGCAGCCTTGGTGACAATGCCGACACCCTGAATGAGGCTGGACTGGCCGGCGCGGTCCAGCGAACCTCCGCCGACGTTGGCGTTGTTGCGCTCGAGCGCCTCGATGAGCTGGGACAATATCAAGCCGTGGTTCGAGAGGCTGAGCGGGTCGACGACCACGTGGAGCTGACGCGCGTCGCCACCCCACGTGTTGACCTCGGCCACGCCTGGCACCGAACGCATCTGGGGCTTGACGACCCATTCGTGCGCGGTGCGAAGCTCCGCCAAGCTCTTTCCTGCGCCCGTGACGAGGTAGTGGAACACTTCGCCGAGCCCGGTAGCGACGGGCCCGAGCTGTGGGCGCTCGATGGTCGGAGGCAACTCCACAGCTTGAAGGCGTTCCATGACGGTCTGCCGTGCTCGGTAGATGTCCGCACCCTCTTCGAAGATCACCGTCACCTGCGAGAGCCCGAACTTGGAAATGGATCGCACCTCCTTGAGGGCCGGGAGTCCCGAGATGGCCTGCTCGACCTGGAAGGTGATCTGACGCTCGACTTCGAGGGGCGAAAGCGCGGAGGCGGTCGTATTGATCTGAACCTGGACGGGTGTGGTGTCCGGAAACGCGTCGATGGGCAAGCGGCTGAAAGCAAACAAGCCAAACAGGCCCATCACGAGGCCACTGGCGATGACCAGCCTGCGGCGTCGAATCGACCAGGAGATGATCTGGTTCAGCATCGGGCCTTACTTCTTGGGAGCCTCGACGTCGCAACATCCGGCGCCGATGCCCTCTTTCATCGTTTCGGTCTTGAGCAAGAAGCTGCCGGCGGTGACGACCACTTCGCCCGCTTTCACGCCGCTGTTCACACCAATCAGATCCCCGCTGGATGACGACACCTTCACCCGGCGCGCCTCGAATTGATCCTCCGCCAGCCGAACGAAGACGAGGTTCACGCCTTTGGCCTCTTGCACCGCCGTGCGGGGAACGAGGACCGCCGCGTCCCCAGAGTCGGTGAGGATGCGGGCCTTGGCGTACATGTTCGCCCTCAGGGCGCCATCGCCGTTTCGAATTGCCGCACGCGCCTTTGCGGTGCGCGTTTGCCGATCCACCACGGGGGCGACGTAGCTGAGCGTCCCCGAGAACTCCCTCTGCCCGAGGCCGTCCAGCTGGAGCACGACGCGCTGTCCGACCCGAACACGCGGCACCTCGCGCTCGGGGATGTCGATCTCGGCCCACAGGGACGCGGTGTTGATGATCTCGAACAACGGTTCTTCGAGATCCACCATCGTGCCGATGGTGGCGGTACGCTTGGTGACGACCCCGGTGATGGGCGCACGCAGCGTGTACGTGCCCGAGGCGCCGCGACCGGCACCGACCATTTCGAGCGCCGCGGAGGCAGCGGATGCCTCCGCCTTGGCGCTCTCCCATTCCTGCCGCGCTGCCTGCACCTCCTTGGCGGCCGAGATCCCCTTCTCGTGGAGATCATTCTCTCGACGGTAGTTCGCTTCCGACGCCTCGACGCGAGCACGAGCTGCGACCTGACGTGAACGCGACTCACCGACGGAGGCGCTTTCGATGACCGCGAGCGGCGATCCTCTACGGACGCGGCTTCCGAGGTCGGCGCGGATCGAACGCACCACTCCAGCGG
>JBPCKH010000218.1:0-6810 GCA_051004475.1 Candidatus Limnocylindria bacterium
GGTGGATGTGGCCCAGCGCCCAGTAGTCCATACCGGATCTTCGGAGATCGTCGACCGAGCATGGCGCGTAGTTCGCATGCCCCGGTCGATCGCCGACGTTTGTGTGCAGCAGCCCGATCGAGAAGGCGGACGGCGGATCGGCACGCATCCTTGCGACGTAGTTCTCTGCGACAGCCGGCCGCGGGTACGAGCGACCGTGAACCCTTGCGATCTCCCTCCCGTCACGCATGACCGGCATCGACTCGCCCGCCTCCGTCCCGAAGCGATGCACGGCAGACGGGAAGCCGAGCGACGGCGCCCAACTACGACCGTCCAGCGGGTCATGGTTGCCATGGACCACGAAACTGGCGATCCCCGCATCGGCCAGTTGCGCGAGACCATCGCGGAATCGCGTCTGGCCCAGCAACGTGGGGCTCGTGACCTCGAACACGTCACCGGCTATGACCACGAAGTCGACCTGATGCTCGAGCGCGACGCGGACGACGTTGCTCCACGCAGCGGTCGTCGCTCCGCGGAGGACGGCGAGGACCTCAGGCGGTGCCTCGGCGCTCAGTCCCTCGACGGGGCTGTCGAGGTGGAGGTCACCTGTGTGGAGAAAGCGAAAGGGTTCCAGGGACGACACGGCCCGCCAAGCGTAGCCGATGGCCGTGACAGCTCATCGGTCGCGGGCGGGCGTCGTGCGATTGGGTGCTGCGCCGGCCGCTCCCCCCGATCGATCTCGGTGGGATCGCGCCGGCCGGCGCAGCGATGTCGTCGGTCAGACCGTGCGTCGACCGCTGAGCAGTTGGAAAAGCAGCACAATTGCCGCGATCACCAGGAGCAGCCAGATCAGGCCACCACCGATGTTGCCGATCAGGCCGAGCAGCCAGAGGACCAGCAGGATGACGACGATCGTCCAGAGCATCGAGTTCTCCTCACTCCTTATTTCGGTTCCTCCCCGGCCGCCGAGGAGCGACCTTGGCAACAAGCATCGCAGATTGCGTGCCAACCGACCACTCGAGGGCTTACTCGCTTCCTTGGCGACGATCCTCGATGACCTGGTACACCAGGAGCACCGCTGCGAGGAGGAGAAGGAGGTTGACCCACTGGCCGAGGCGCATGATCACGCCGACCAGCCAGAGCACCAGCGCGATGGCGGTGGCGATCCAGATCATCGGATCGGACTCACGATGATGGCGAACGCCATCACGGCCAGGATCACCAGCAGCAGGACCGATGCGACCGCCGCGCTGATGATCCACACGGATCGCTCGCCATTCATGCCACCAGCGCCTCGAGCAGCAGTCCGACATGGGCGGCCGGCTTGACCTGCGGCAGGACATGCTCGAGGAGGCCATCGGTGCTGATGACGAAGGTCGTGCGCTCTGTGCCGAAGTAGGTGCGCCCCGCAAACGTCTTCTCGACCCAGACGCCGAAGGCCTCCGCCAGCCGATGGCCCTCATCCGAGAGGAGCCGATATGGGAGCGCGTACTTCTCCCGAAACTTCACGTGGCTCTTCACGCTGTCGGGCGAAACGCCGAAGATCTCGACGCCGGTCTCCGCGACGCGGGACCAATCGTCGCGAAGTCCGCATGCCTGCGCCGTGCAGCCGGGGGTGTCGTTCTTCGGATAGAAATAGAGGACATAGCGAGATCCGGCGAGTGTCCCGTTCGACACGACACTGCCGTCGTCCGCGCTCATCTCGAAGGTGGGAGCCGGGTCACCAGCCGCGAGTCGAGTCATCGCCAGAGTCTACCCGGCCGCGCCGCCCATCTCCTCGATCGCGACCAGCACCGGCGGCAGCTCGCGCGCCTCCATCCGTTCGGCCAGGGCGCGTGCAAAGTCACCGAGCGTGGCGTCATCGGCCTCCGCCAGGTCGTGGCCGGCGCCATCGATGAGTTGGAGGACCGGATCGTTACCGGCATCGGTCAGGATGCTTGCCAGCAGCCGCGATTCGTCCGGATCAGCCCAGCGGTCGGCCGTCCCATGCGCCAGGACCACGTTCCGATGAAGCATCGTGGCCAGGGCCAGCGGCGGCGTGTGGAAGGCCTGCTCCCATCCGGCAAGATTGAGCTCCACCCGCATCGAGCCGACCTCCATCACCGTCCCTGCCTCGCGCCGTTCGGCCCGCTCGATGAGCTCCTCGGCGCCGCCGTCGAGAGCCGCCACGATCGGCTGCTCGCGGTGTGCGCCGGTGCGGGCGCGTTCCGCCACGCCACGCCGCAGCACGTCCCGGAAGCTTCGGGCCGATGCGCCGATGAGTCCCACCGCACCGATCGCCGGATCGCCGATCGCCACGCTCAGGGCGATGGTCGCTCCCTCACCGTGGCCGACGATCGCCGTGCGACGCAGGTCAAGCTCCCGGCGCGAGCGCATGGCGCCGATTGCGTCGCGCGCGTCGTCGATCCGGCTGAACAGGTCGCTCGCCTCCCAGTTCCCGTCCGACTCGCCGCACCCCCGCGGGTCGTAGCGCAGGGTGGCCACGCCGAGCGATGCGAGCGCAGCGGCCAGGCGGGCGAAGAGCCCGTCGGCTGCCTGGGCCAGCATCGACACATACCAGGCCGAATGTCCAGTCCGGTCCCAGTCGCCATCGCGATTGCGTGGCAACCAGCTCGGCACGAGGAGCGCCCAGGGGAGTCGGCCCTCGCCGTCCGGAAGGGTCAGCGTGGCCGCCAGTGACAGGTCGCCGGCGCGGAAGCGGAGCTGTTCGCTGCGTGGCATCACCCGATGGTACGCTCGGAGGGCCTCATGACCCGATTCGAGCCCATCTCAAGCCCTCGTCCGGAGCCGGTGCCTTTCGTCCATGACCCGCGCGCCGAGCTGCCGTCCTCATCCGAGGTAATCGTCGTCGGTGGCGGCATGCTTGGCGCAGCGGCCGCATACCACCTGGCCCGGGTCGGCATGCGGCCACTCGTCATCGAGGCCAATGCGCCGGCGTCAGGTGCCTCCGGACGAAACGCCGGGATGGCGTTGGCTGGGCTGGGCGGTCAATTCCCGCGGGTCACGCGGATCGTAAAGGAAGCTGGCGGCCGCTCGATCCTCGACTACACGGCCCGCTCGCTCGACATGATCGAGGTGTGGGACACGGAGCTGCCGGGTGGCGTGGAGTGGGATCGCTTCGGATCCCTCGACCTTGCCCTCGACGAGGTGGAGGAAGCGCACATTCGCGCGATGGCGCAGATCCAGTCGGACGAGGGACTCGAGGTGCGCGTGGTGGCAGATCCGGCCGATCTGCGAGATCTGGCCAGCGGCCTGGAGACCGACGAGGTGCGTGCGGCGAAGTGGACACCGCGCGACGCGAAGCTCAACCCGTTTCGGCTCTGCTACGCACTGCTGGAGGCAACGCGAGCGCTCGGCGGCACCGTCGTCACCGGCGTCCGCGTCGAGCGGCTGCTTGCGTCTGGGGGACGGGTGACCGGCGTCGCGACTTCTCACGGCGAGGTGGCTTCCGGCGCTGTCCTGCTCGCCACGAGTGCGTGGACGCCGGCGCTGGCGCGACCTCTGGCCGCCAACCTGACGCCGATCCGGGAGACGGTGTGCGTGACCGAGATGCTTCCCTTCAGCATCGGCGCGCCGGGATTCGAGACCAGCCAGTGCAACGAGTACTGGCGCCAGATGCGTACCGGCGAGGTCGTCATCGGCGGGTATGCGGGCGCCTGTGAAGGGATGGGCATCGGGTCCTACTCGACCCGCGTCCGGCCGCAGGTTGCGCCGCGCCGCGCCGCTCTGCTTTCACGGCTCCATCCCGCACTGCGTGACGCGCGCATCATCCGCTGCTGGGCGGGGCTGCTCGACTTCGCCTCGCTCGAGATCCCGATGGCCGGACCCCTGCCGGCCGAGGACGGAACGCCGTTACCGGGCGCCTTCGTTGCTGCCGGCCTCACCGGCCGTGGTCACCCGTATGGGCCGATCCTCGGGCTCCTGCTCGCCGAGCTCATTGCCGGGGGGGGTGCGCGCACACTGTCGCTGGCCCCTTTCGATCCTGCCCGCTACGTCGGTGTCACCCACGCGCCAACCTGGCTCGATCCATTCCAGGGCACGGCAACGTCTCCGCTCGAGCGATGACCGTTCGCGGTCCCTTGAGCCACGGTCTCGCGACCCGGTTCAACCGAAGAGCGGGCGCCAGGTTCCAAGCGCCAGGCTGATCGCGACGGCGCCACCGGCCAGCGCAACGGCACCGAGGATCCAACCCCAGTCGGATGGACGCATCCGCTGAACGCGTGCCACGGTCCGACACGGCGACGCGCCGAACCCGCGTGCCTCCATGGCCATGGCCATCCGCGAGCCGTGCCGAATCGCACCGACGAGGAGCGCCAGCATCAGACCGCTGAAGAGACGAGCCGCCGCGAGCGGCGAGCGGCCGGCCTCCACGCCCCGGGCACGCCGCGCCATGCCGAGGATCTGCCACTCGCGCGCCAGGAGTGGCAGCAGCCGCAGCGCCGCGAGGACCCCGATCGCGAAGCGCGGAGAGACCCGGAGCTGCTGGATCAGCGCGTCGGCAACGTCAATCGGGTCGCTCGTCGCGGTGGCCAAAAGCCCGGCCATCGCAATTGCAATGAGCCGCAGCGCCAGGCCGAGACCGTCGACCAGCGTCTCGGCGCCGATCCGCAACGGGCCGAGCGCCACCACCGTCGGCCCGAGTTGTTCAGCGGCAAAGAGCACGTTGAAGACACCGATCGACAGCGCGGCGGCACCGACCAGCCACGTGCGTCCCAGCAGCGCGCGCGCTGAGAGCCCCGAGAACGGCAGCAGGCTGCCGAGGCCGACGGACACCACGGCGGCGGTCACTCCGTCGAGCGACGCGAAGAGGGTCAGCAGCAGGACGAGCGCGGCGACCAGCTTCGCCACCGGGTTGGCCCGTGCCAGCGGCGCGACCGGATTCGGGACGATCGGCGTCAGCAGCTGCATCAGCGCACGACCGCGAGCTGGAACGTGCGATCGGCAAGGGCAGACGCGAAGGCTCGGTCGTGCGTCACGAAGACAATCCCGCGTCCGGCATCTCGCAGCGCGGCCAGCAACCGCACAAGCTCCCCCCACGTGCGCCGATCCTGGCCGAACGTCGGTTCGTCGAGGACAAGCAGAGCGGGCGCCGTCGCCAGGGCCGTTGCGACCGAGAGTCGTCGCTTCTCGCCGCCTGAGAGCGTGAACGGGTTGGCTGCAGCAAGGTGCGTGAGCCGCAGGCGCTCGAGCAGCTCATCGGCGCGTCGGTTGGCGTCCGCAGGGGTGAGCCCCGCCCGCCGTGGTCCAAGCAGAAGCTCGCTGCGCACCGACGCGGTGAGGAACTGGTGCTCAGGATCCTGGAACACGATGCCGATGCGGCGCGCGAGGTCAGGCGCCGGCCATCCGGCGATCGGCTCATGGCCATGCCCGGCAGCGAGCGCCTCGCCGGCGATCACCCGCCCGCGCCGGGGCGCAAGCAATCCGGCGAGCATCAAACCGAGCGTAGACTTGCCGCTGCCATTCGGACCCATGATGGCCAGTGCTTCCGACGATCGGACAGCCAGGTCGACGGCGGCGACCGCGTCGAGCCGCATGCCGGGGTAGCGAAATCCGGCGTGCTCGGAAATGACGAGCGTCTCCGGGCGCGGCCGCTCGCGCCGCGATGGCGCCGCCGGGGGGTGGTCCGGCACCCAGACGCCGGCATCGGCCAGACTCGAGCCGTGCTCGCGGAAGACGTCCCGCGGTGGTCCGTCGGCGACGACCCCTCCGCCGGCGACGATGACGATGACGCGATCCACCAGCGAGAGCGATTCATCGACGCGGTGCTCCACCAGCAGCAGCGTGGCGCCAATCCGGTCCACCACCCGAGCCAGCACCGATCGCACCTCGGCAGCGCCGTCGGGATCCAGGCTGGCGGTCGGCTCGTCGAGCATGAGTAGGCCGGGTTGAAGCGCCAGCGTCCCGGCCAGCGCCAGCCGCTGCTGCTCACCGCCGGAGAGTGCGTGGGTCGGCCGATCCCGCCCATACGGGAAATCCACGGCGGCGAGCGCCGCGTCCACTCGCGGCCAGATGCCGTCGGTCGGTATGCATCGGTTCTCCAAGCCGAAGGCGACTTCGTCACCGGCGCGACCCATCACGATCTGCGACTCGGGATCCTGGAAGAGGATGCCGCTCCGATCGCGTGTCTCGCGAGGATCACGCCCATCAACCAGGAGCAGTCCCTCGGTCTCACCGCCTCCGGCTGGGTCGAGCAGTCCGGCCAGTGCCATCAGGAGCGTCGACTTTCCGGCACCGGAGGGACCGAGCAGCAGGACCCGCTGGCCCGGCTCGATCGTGAGGTCGAGACCGCGCAGCGCCCAGTCACGGCGCCCGGGATGCCGGACACCCCAGCCGCGAGCCTCGATCCGAGCCGGCCGCGCCACCTCCCGCATCGGCGCATTGTGGGCGGTCAGCGGTCAGACCTCGCGCTGGTCGCGCCCCACCGCAAAGTCGCGCAGGACACCGGTCGCAACCAGCGCACGCAGCAGCAGCGATGAGCCGACCCCGGCGACCACCGCGCCGCTGACCACGGTTGCCACCGCATAGACCGCCCAGAAGGTCGTCCCGACATCGGGGAAATAGACGATCACGTCGTGGATGGCGGCGAACAGCCCGGCCAGGGCACCTGCCAGCATGGCGAACGGAAGATTCCAGCGCCGGTACAGACCGATCGCGAAGCCGAGCTCAGCGCATCCTCCCTGGATGGCCCCCGAGATGAGGGCGTCAGCCCCGTACGGTGAGCCCAGCATGACCGAGACGGCCGCCGCGACGAGCCCACCGAAGAAGGCAGCACCCGGCCGCCGCACGATCAGCGCAACCAGGACGCCGGGCAGGAGCCAGATGCCGTACATG
>JBPCKH010000219.1:0-3784 GCA_051004475.1 Candidatus Limnocylindria bacterium
CTCCTCGTGGTTGCGGGCCGTCGCCCGCCCGCCCGCGGACGGCGCCTCGGTGTCGGTCCGCTCCGCCAGGCGGGTGGCGCCGTTCGCGGCGAATTCGAGGACGACCTGTTCATTCCCGATCACGAGCGTGTACACCAGCAGCTGATCGCTGGTCGTGTCGAACTGGAGATAGTCGAACGAGTCGAGATTGAGGCAGATCGCGAGCGGCGTAAAGTACGACGCAATCTCGGGGTGGTCGACGACGATCCGCTCGACCCATCCGGTGCCGCTCGACTCGACCCTCGCGCCACGCTGATAGGTGTAGCTGACCGTCTGCTTCAGAAGCGGACGAAGGATGTTGTAGATGTCGCTCCTGCCGGTGACGACTCCGGTATTGATGTAGAGCTTGGCGCGCGCCTCGGACATCGGCTCGTTCGTGCGGATCGTCGGCAACTCTAGCACCGGACCGGTGGCGTGGCGGCTCACGCCCGACCGGCTGCTACGATACGGCGCGTGAAGCTGCTGGCGGCCGACATCGGCAACACGAACATCAGCATCGGCCTCTTCGAGGACGACCTGTTGGCGCGCTCGTGGCGGGCGGTCACGCGCGCGCATGCGACGCCCGACGAGGTCGCGGCCATGTTGACCGGACTCCTCGCCCTCGACACGCACCGGCTGGATGCGCTCGATGCCGTCGCGCTGGCGAGCGTCGTGCCGCCGCTCACCGAGACGTGGGAGCGCCTCGTCAGGGAACGAATCGGGGTAGAGCCGACGATCGTCGACGCGGGCTCATTGGACGGGATCCTTGCCATCGCGATCGACCGGCCGTCGGAAGCAGGCGCCGACCGGCTCGCCAATGCCCTCGCGGCGCGGATCGAGTTCGGCGGCCCGGCCATTGTCATCGATCTCGGCACGAGCACGAACTTCGACCTGGTCGATGCAGATGGGGCCTACATCGGCGGGGCGATCGCGCCCGGCATGGGGCTCAGCCTCGAGGCACTCGTCGGCCGAGCCAGCAAGCTGCCGCGCATTGAGCTGCGACGACCACCGAGCGCAATCGGCACCAATACCGTGCATGCCATGCAATCGGGGGCGGTGCTCGGCTACATCGGCCTCGTGAGCGGCCTGCTCACCGCGTTGCGCGGCGAGCTCCTCGAGCGTTCCCCCGCCGGCTCCCGCGCGACCGTCATCGCCACCGGCGGCTACACGCATCAGCCGTGGCTGCGAGAGGTGTCCGGCATCGATGCCGTGGAGCCCGACCTGACGCTGCGAGGCATCCGCTACGCCTGGCAGGCCGTCCGAGACCGTGAGCGCGCGGCCGCGCCGAGCGCGCAAAGATGAACGAGGGTCTCGGCCCCCTCGCCGGACGCCGGATCGCCGTCGGCGTCTCCGGCAGCATCGCGGCGTACAAGGCGGTCACCCTGGTCCGCATGCTCCAGGAGCGAGGCGCTGTGGTTGACGTTGCGATGACGGCCGCCGCCACACGCTTCGTCGGTTCGTTGACATTCGAGAGCCTGACCCATCGGCCTGTGCTGGACAACGTGATCGAGCTCGACACCGATCAGCAGATCGCGCATATCGAACTGGCCGAGGCGGCCGACGCCATCGTGCTGGCTCCGGCCACCGCGAACCTGCTGGGAGAGCTGGCGGCCGGGCTGGTCGGTGACGCGGTGACCGCCATCGCGTGTGCCAGCCGCGCACCGGTGATCGTGGCGCCGGCGATGGACGCGGGCATGTGGACGCACCCCGCCACTCAGCGCAACGTCGCAACCCTGCGCGAATTTGGCTACCTGATCGTCGAGCCGGAAGTCGGCGAGCTGGCGTCGGGGCTGACCGGCATCGGGCGCCTGGCGGAGCCGGGCACCATCCTCGAGGCGGTGGAACGTCTCTTCGCTCGGGCCGGCGACCTCGAGGGGCTCCATGTCGTCGTGAGCGCGGGCGGCACGCGCGAGCCCCTTGACCCGGTGCGATTCATCGGCAATCGATCCTCCGGCAAGATGGGGACAGCCTTGGCAGAGGCGGCCCGCGACCGCGGCGCGAACGTGACGCTCATCGCCGGTGCCATGAGCGTCACCCCGCCGCGTGGCGTCACCGTCGTCGACGCAACCACGGCGCATGGCATGCGCGAGGCTGTCCTGCGCACCGCGCCGAACGCCGACATCCTGGTCATGGCCGCCGCCGTCGCTGACTTCGCCCCCGCCCGGGCCAGCAGCGCCAAGATCAAGCGTTCGGGCGAGAACCTGCAGATCGAGCTGGTTCCCAACCCGGACATCGTGGCCGAGGTGGGAGAGATGCCCGACGGAACCCGTCCCTTCCTCATCGGCTTCGCCGCAGAGTCGAATGATCTCGAGCTCAACGCGGCGGCAAAGCTGCGTGACAAAGGGCTCGACCTGATCGTCGGCAACGTGGTCGGCGGGCCCTTCGACGCGATCGGCTCGGACGAGAACAAGGTGACCGTGTTCGGCCCGGAGGGCTCATTGACGGATTGGCCGATGATGCCGAAGCGGCAGATCGCCGAACGACTCTGGGACCTCATCGGCGACCGATACCGGCGCACTGGGCCACCGGCCGATGCGTCCGCGCCGAGCGGACGACGTCGCCGCCGCTCGTGATCGTCGTCCAGCGCGCAGACGATCTCCGCGACGCGATCCTCGAGCGACGCGTGGCCGGCGACAGCGTCGGATTCGTCCCGACGATGGGGATGCTGCATGGTGGCCAGCTCTCCCTCGTCCGCCGCGCCGGGGACGAGAATGGATGCGTCGTCGTATCAAGCTTCGCCCACCCCGGCACGTTCACGTCGCTCGACGAAGGATCGTCCAGCCCGCGCGACCATGCGCGGGACCTGGTACTGCTGGAGCATGCACGCGCCGCCATCGCGTTCGTGCCGGAGGTCGGGACGCTCTACCCGTCCGACGACACCACCCGTGTCACGGTGG
The DNA here is from genome assembly GCA_051004475.1 of Candidatus Limnocylindria bacterium. Taxonomy (GTDB): domain Bacteria; phylum Chloroflexota; class Limnocylindria; order QHBO01; family QHBO01; genus JACDBZ01. The sequence continues at coordinate 2,916 of JBPCKH010000219.1, forward strand.
AGGGCCTGACCCGACAGTTGGAGGGAGCGTCGCGCCCGGGCCACCTGGACGGGCTGACGACCGTCATGCTGAAGCTCCTGAATCTGGTCGGGCCGGCGCGGCTCTACCTGGGCCAGCGCCACGCCCAGCAGGTCGTCATCGTACGACGCATGCTGCGCGACCTCTTTTTCAACGTCGAGGTCGTCATCTGCCCGACCATTCGCGAGGACGACGGACTAGCCCTATCGAGCGCCAACGCGCAACTCGGCATCGAGGAGCGGCACGCGGCCGCCTGCCTCTTCCAGGCGCTGACCTCGGCGAAAGAGGCGTACGACGCCGGTGAACGCTCGGCGGAGGTTCTCCGCTGGCGGATGTCCGATGTCCTCTCACGTGAGCCCAAGGCGCGCATCGACTACGTGAGCGTCGCCGACGCAACGACCCTGATCGAGCTTCAGCGCGTCACCGGCCCGGCACTGGCGCTCATCGCGGTCGGCATCGGCCGCACGCGGCTCACCGACAACATGCCCCTGGCCTGGGACGTCGCCTGAGGCCACTGGCTGGAGGCGGCCCCGCCAGCAATAACGCGTCCGAAGGTACTAGTGCGGTCCGCCACGCTCACCGTATGATCGCCTAGTCACCAGCGACGGCCGGCCCCACGGCCGCCTCCCGTTGCAGGTGCATCGGGAGGCCGGCGGGTGCCCACGTCCGGCCTCCCTTCGCATTTCTAGATCCGCGCCAGCAACGCCTCGACGTCGATCGCCCCGCCCACCAGGTCGATGATGGTCGAGATCTTCTCGATGTCGCTCGCGTGCGTCTTGATCAGGATCTCGTCAACGGCCTGCGCGGTGCGATACGTATCAGTCTCGACGAGGTAGGTGAACACGTCGGCC
>JBPCKH010000220.1:0-5630 GCA_051004475.1 Candidatus Limnocylindria bacterium
CTGCGGTGGTCCTGGCGCTGTTCACCGTCGCAGCGTTTGCGCAGGACGCCCTGCCGTCTCTCGCGCCGCCATCGGTACTCGACACCCTCGCCGCTGATCCGACCGTGGCCCTGCCGCTGGCGGCCGCACCGGCGCTCGTGGTCATCCAGAGTCTCATCGGCGCGGGCTTCCTGGCAGCCGCCGTCCTGGCCCTGCAGTCGTTCCAGCGCAGCGGTCGAGCGTCCGACGCGCTGCTGGCAGCTGGCCTGCTGATCGCCGCCTTCAGCCAGGTGCACAGCGCACTCCATCCGGGCAGCTACTCGGGCGTCGTGACCATCGCCGACCTGCTGCGGCTCGCCTTCTATGCGCTGCTGCTGATCGGGGTCGTGGCCGAACGTCGCGAGGACCTGGCGGAGCTTCGCGCGGCGACCATGGAGGTGCGCCGCCTGGCGCAGGCCGAGTTCGCCGCCGCTGCCCTCGAGGAGCGCGCGCGACTGGCGCGCGAGATCCACGATGGGCTCGCACAGGATCTGTGGTACGCCAAGCTCAAGCCGAGCCGCATGGCGCAGGTGCCCGGTTTCCCGCAGGATGCGCGGCAGTTGAACAACGAAGTCGGCGATGCCATCGACACTGCGTTGGGTGAGGCCCGGGACGCGGTGGCGGCGATGCGGCAGGGCGCCGAGTCGGGGCCACTGCTCGACATCCTGGGGCGGCAGGTCGACGATTTCGCCGACCGATTCGCCCTTCGGGCGGAGCTGAACAGCAACGGGCCGCTACCCGAGCTTGGCGCACGTGCCCAGGCCGAGCTGCTGCGGATCGTGCACGAGGCACTGACCAACGTCCGTAAGCACGCGGACGCCACTGTCGTCCGCATCGACGTCAGGACGAACGGCGAGCTGACCCTGGCGGTGACCGACAATGGCAGGGGATTCAGGCCCGAGAGCGCGCCACCGGGCTTCGGGCTCGAGAGCATGCGGCAGCGCGCGGGCATCATCGGGGCCAGGTTGACGGTGGCATCCGAGCCGCACAATGGAACGCGCGTCGAGATACGTATGCCGATCAAGCGAGAGAGGGATGAGATTGGAGCCTGAGGCGCCGATGCGCGTGCTGCTCGTCGATGACCATGCCCTCGTGCGATCCGCGATCCGGCAGGCGCTCCAGGCGCCGGACCTGGAGGTGGTTGGGGAGGCGTCGAGCGCCGAGGAGGCGCTTTCTGTCGCACCGTTGCTCCGACCCGACCTTCTGCTGCTCGACATCGACATGCCGGGTATGAGCGGCATCGACGCCGTTCGGGAGCTTGCCCCCCGGCTGCCCGACACCCGGATCGTGATGCTGACCGCATCAACTGACCGGCGGGACCTGCTGCAGGCCATCCGGAACGGCGCCCACGGCTATCTGACGAAGGACCTCAGCGGCGACGCGCTGCTGCGGGCGGTGCGCGGCATTCGCACGGGCGACCTGCCGATGTCGCGCTCCCATGCGGCGACGGTCGTCGCGAGTCTGGCACGGAACGCCAGGGGCGGGATCTCGGCGGAAGAGGATGATCTCGAGGGGGTTCTCAGCTTGCGGGAGACGGAGGTGCTGCGGCTGCTTGCAGATGGGCTGACGGATCGGGAGATCGCCGGTGCGCTCGCGATCTCACCGCGGACGGTCGAGAGCCACGTGGGCAGCTTGCTGCGCAAGCTGGGTGTCCGGAACCGCGCCGAGGCCGCGCGGCGGTATCGCTCGGCCTGAGCCGCTCAGCCCCGCCGGGTGAGCTTGCGGGCGAGGCGTCCGAGCGGTCCGGGCTGGTTGGGCTGCACTTCGTGGACGCGGCGCCAGGCCATCTCCTGGCCGACCAGCGCGTCGAGGCCGGCTCGCTTCTTGTCGGGCTCGACCGGAATCGCGACCGTCGCCCCGGAGCGCCACTGCGTGACCGTCGCGGCGGCGGCCTCGTAGGTCTCCTGCGCGAGAGCCAGTGACGCGAGATCGGCGGGCCGGCCGCTGTTCGCCGCGCGCATGGCGCTCGTCCACGCTTCGCGAGCGGTGATGTAGCGGGCTTCGGCCTCCTCGCGCGAGCGAGGCGGTCCCTCGGGTTCGCGTGCCGGAGGACGGGGTGCCGGTGTGGGACGCGGGCTCGGCGGCGTCGCGTCAGGCGCTGCCGGTCGGGGCTCCGCGGAAGAATCGGCGGAACGGCGAACGCTCATTTCCTCAGCTCGCGTACGGCGGCGGCCACTTCGGCGCGCAGCAGGCGCGGCCGGTCGAGATCCAGAGCGAGTCCTTCACCGTTGCGAAGCGTGAGGAGGAGCCGCTCTCCAGCCAGGGAGCTCTCCACGATGTCGGTCAATTTCACGGTCATCACCACTTGGCCCAGATGTAGGAGCCGATGCGATGTGAGGTACAGGGATCCCCCATACCCGAGTGCTGCATCGGCACCGGGTGCTCTCAGGATCGCATGCCTACGCAAGGCGTGTACCAATTCGCCCTGAAGCAGGTGCCCGGAGACGTTGTCATCGGCGTCGATGACTGGGATCGGAGAGGCCATCAGGCGGTCTCGGGCCAGGCTCGCCGCCACTTCGTCGGCGTCGGCTCGCTCCGCCGCTGTGGCTGCGTCGCGCAGCGCGGGACCTTCCTCCGTGGACGATTCGACGGCGTTCGGCGTCGTGTCCCGGACCCGCTCTGACGACTGCATGCATTCAGGCTACGCGCCCGACCTTGATCTCGGCATCCGGAATTCTACGGATCGCAGTACGGAGATGGGCGTCCGTACCGGCCGGACCAAGGGGCGTACTCGCACCGGGTACGGAGTCCTCAATCCGTATCTCGATCAGTACCTCCACGGATTCCGCAAGGGAGCCGCGTCGCTGATGATCGGCCGCAATCGGGCCGGACTGTGCCGCCGGCAGCAACCAAGGGGATCAAGAAATCATGTTTCGAAAGTCATTATCCCGAGCGTTGACGCTGGCGACGATCCTGTCGCTCATCCTGTCCACCACGGCTCTCGCCGATAACACGCAAGCCGACGGGGATGGCTTCGCGCCATTCACCTCGAATACGAACGTTGCCTTCGACGACGTATGTCTGAATGCGGCCACCTCCAAGCCAGTCCTGCTTCAGATTATTCGAGAGGGCAGAGGCAACGTGTTCGCGAACAGTGCCGTCGTCAGTTTCAGCGTCAGCTCGAGCACTCCGAGGCTTTCGGCGACCACGCCCGCTTCCGTAACGCTGCCCGCCAACTGGGGAACGGCTGGGAATGGCGCGGTGAGCGCGAACCGGACCACGACGATCACGCTTGACACGGCGACGGCGGGTGCGGTCAGCGGGACTGTCACAGTGATCGCGAGGGGAGCTGACGCTGGCGGCGGGACGCTTTCGCGCTCCGTTCTGTTGAGCGTTACCGGAAATGTCATCAACTGCGACTCGGCGCCGCCCGTCTTGAGCCTGCCGGGCAATACGATTGTTGAGGCCACCAGCGCCTCCGGTGCGCCGTTCTCCTACACCGCGTCGGCCACCGATGCGAATCCGGCAACTCCGGCGGTCACGTGCCTGCCGGCGTCCGGGTCGACGTTCGCGTTGGGCCCGACCACCGTGAATTGCTCCGCGACAGATATTGTTGGCAATACGGCGAACGGCAGCTTCACGGTCACCGTGGTCGACACGACCGGCCCCGCGGTGGCAGCCACCTCAGACATCACGATTGAAGCGCAGGACGCCAGCGGCGCAGTCGTGACCTTCACGACTCCCACCGCGAGCGATGCAGTTGGGCCCGCGAGTCCATCGGTCTCATGCTTGCCGGCGTCCGGGGCGACCTTCGCACTCGGCTCCACGACCGTTACCTGCTCGGCAACGGATACTGCGGGCAACCTTGGCTCGAATTCATTCACCGTCACGGTGAGCGATACCGCCGCGCCAGCCATCTCCGTGCCGGCCGATCAGACGATCGAGGCAACTGGACCGTCCGGTGCCATTGCCACGTTCACCGCTTCGGCAAGCGACCTTGTCGATGGTGCTCTGGCTGTCACGTGCAGCCCCGCTTCTGGTTCAACGTTCGCCCTGGGCCCGACGACAGTGAACTGCTTGGCGACCGACATAGCTGGCAACACGGCGAGCGACTCATTCACGGTCACTGTGCGAGACACGACCGCCCCGGCAGTCACCGCACCAGCAAACGTCAGTGCGCAAGCGACCAGCGCGAGCGGTGCCACTGTTGCCTACAGCGGCGCCTCGGCCACCGACGCGGTGAGTGGCTCGGTCTCAACATCGTGCCTGCCAGCGTCTGGGTCGACCTTCGCACTCGGCTCCACGACCGTGACCTGTTCGGCGACCGATGATGCAGGCAACACGGGAACGGCGACTTTCACGGTGAGCGTCGTCGACACGACCCCGCCGACCCTGATCCTGCCGGCCGACGATGTGCTCGAGGCAACGGGACCCGGTGGAGCGATCGCGACGTTCAGCGGATCGGCAACTGATGTCGTTGATGGCTCAGTAACCGTTACCTGCGCTCCCGCCTCGGGTTCGACCTTCGCACTCGGGACCACCACGGTGGACTGCTCGGCGACCGATGACGCTGGGAACGAGGCGACGGGCTCCTTCACCATTACGGTGCGGGACACGACCGCTCCAACGGTCACCGCGCCAGCCGACAAGATTGTCGAAGCCACTGGACCGTCGGGCGCTCCCGTCACTTACAGCGGCGAGTCGGCCTCCGACCTGGTGGATGGAATCTCGACCCCCTCGTGCGTGCCGGCATCCGGCTCGACGTTTGCACTAGGGGCGAACACGGTGACATGCACGAAGACGGACAACGCCGGGAACACCGGCTCTGACACCATGACCGTCACCGTGGTTGACTACACCGCTCCGACGATCACTGTTCCCACCGACATGACCGTCGAGGCGACCTCGGGCTCCGGTGCAACCGTGACCTACAGCGCGTCTGCCAGCGACCTGGTTGACGGCTCGATGACACCGACCTGCACGCCGGCCTCGGGCGGAACGTTCGCCCTCGGCACGACGACGGTCACCTGCGAGGCGACCGACAATGCGGGCAACACCGTTTCGAAGACCTTCACCATCACGGTTCAGGACACGACCGCTCCGGCGATCACGGTCCCGGCGAACATGACGGTTCAGGGGACCGGCATCAACGGCGCGGTGGTCACGTACAGCGCATCAGCGACCGACGTGGTCGATGGGGCAGTGACTCCGGTCTGCTCACCGGCCTCGGGTTCGACCTTCGCCTACGGCACCACGACGGTGAACTGCACCGCAACCGATGTCGCCGGCAATACGAGCTCCAAGTCGTTCACCATCCGCGTGACGTACCGGATGTCGGGCTTCTACCAGCCGGTCGACATGAACGGCACGCTGAACCTTGTCAAGGCAGGTTCGACGGTCCCGCTGAAGTTCGAGATCTTCGCCGGGAGCACCGAGCTCACCACGACGAGCAGCATCCAGTCGTTCAAGGTCTCGACGACGAACTGCTCAACGCTCGGCGTGACGGGCATCGATGACATCGAGATCTACTCGACCGGTGGCACCACCCTCCGCTACGACACCACGGGCGGTCAGTTCATCCAGAACTGGCAGACCCCGAAGGCCGTCGGCGTCTGCTACACCGTCACCATGACGGCGGTTGATGGAAGCACGATCGTCGCGTACTTCAAGAC
>JBPCKH010000221.1:0-4623 GCA_051004475.1 Candidatus Limnocylindria bacterium
CGGCCATGTCGGTCAGCGAGCTGACGTCGCGGGCAACGGTCTTGAGGTGCGAGACCTCCTCCGCCTCATATTTGGGCAGCGCGAACAAGAGGTAGCTGATCAGCCGGGTCAGGCTCGACAGGCTCTCCCGGACTTTCGACAGCGCGCCTTCGGCACTGCCGATCTCGAGCATGAGGTTCTCCAGCCCCTCGTTGGTGATGCGTTTGCGTTCCGCGCCGGGTTCCCGCCTGAAAATGTTGTTCTTCAAGGTATCGGTCTGGAGCGCGACCTCCTCGAGGACGTCGGCGGCGCGCTCGACGATCGCGTCGAGCAGGAACACCAGGGTCGAGGCGGCCGAGTGGCAAAGCTCGGGCTGCCGGTCGAGGTGGGCGATGAACGCCTTGAACGACTTGGGGTCGTCATAGCGCACCGTCACCAGCCGTTCCTTTGTCAAAACGAAGGTCACCGGGACCGTGGCCGGCTCGCCCTCGTGCACCCCGGAGAGCACGCTGGCGGTCAGGTGGAGCGCCCCGTCCTCCTCGTAAAGCCGGCTCGAAGGCTCGATCTCGACCATTTCCTCGCGGGTCGGCACGGCGAGGTTGAACTCGCCCTCGACCAGCGCCTCCTCCTCCCGCGTCGGCCGCAACAGGTCGAACCAGGTGGCTCCGCGCGGCAAGGCGAGGGCGTCGGCGGGCGCGCTGCCCGGCTTGGGCGGTGGGAATGACCTCAACATCGCTCCCCCGTATCGCGGCGGCGCGCCAGTTTCCACACCGGCTTGCGAGTGGCTGGCTGCGCTCGCGCCTGTCTGCTAGCGGCGCGCTCGTGACCGACATTTCCAAGATCCGCAATTTTTCGATCATCGCCCACATCGACCACGGCAAGTCGACGCTCGCCGACCGGCTGATCCAGGCGACCGGTGGGCTGACGGAGCGCGAGATGAGCGCCCAGGTGCTCGACAGCATGGACATTGAGCGCGAGCGCGGAATCACCATCAAGGCGCAGACGGTGCGGCTCCACTGGAAGGGCTACGAGCTCAACTTGATGGACACGCCCGGCCACGTCGATTTCGCTTATGAGGTCAGCCGCTCCCTCGCCGCCTGCGAAGGCGCGCTGCTGGTCGTCGACGCCGCCCAGGGCGTCGAAGCGCAGACGCTCGCCAACGTCTACCAGTCGATCGAGCACGACCACGAGATCGTCCCCGTCATCAACAAGATCGACCTCGCGAGTGCCGAGCCCGACAAGGTCCGCGCCGAAATCGAGGAGATCATCGGCCTCGACGCCTCGGGTGCGGTCCTCGCCTCCGCCAAGACCGGCCTCGGCATCGAGGAGGTGTTGCAGGCGATCGTCGACAAGATCCCGCCGCCCAAGGGCGATGCGGCCGCGCCGACCAAGGCGATGCTGGTCGACTCATGGTACGACCCCTACCTCGGCGTCGTCATCCTCGTCCGGGTCATCGAAGGCACGCTCAAACGCGGCCAGCAGATCCGCTTCATGGCCACCGGCACCACCCACCTCGTCGACCGCGTCGGCTGCTTCCGCCCCAAGATCGAGCAGCTCGAGAGCTTAAGCCCCGGCGAGATCGGCTTCATCACCGCGCAGATCAAGGAGGTCGCCGAGACCCGCGTCGGCGACACCATCACCGACGCCAGGCGCCCCACCGCGGAGGCGCTCCCGGGCTTCAAGCTGGTGCAGCCGGTGGTGTTCTGCGGCCTGTTCCCGGTCGACGCCGCCGAGTTCGAGAAGCTCCGCGACAGCCTCTACAAGCTCCGCCTCAACGACGCCTCGTTCAGCTTCGAGATGGAGACCAGCGCCGCGCTTGGCTTCGGCTTCCGCTGCGGCTTCCTCGGCCTCCTCCACCTCGAGATCATCCAGGAGCGCCTGACCCGCGAATACGACCTCGACCTCATCACCACCGCGCCCAGCGTCGTCTATCGAGTGCATCTGAGCAGGGCGAAGGGCGATCCCCAGCCCGTTCGTGTCGAGCGAAGTCGAGACGCGCCCCTCGACACGCTCGGGACGGACGCAAATCTCCAGGAGCTCCACAACCCCGCCGACATGCCCGACCCCAACCGGATCGAGCTGATCGAGGAGCCGTGGATCGAGGCGACCATCTACGTCCCCGACGAATATCTCGGCGCCATCCTCAAGCTCTGCCAGGACCGCCGCGGCATCCAGAAGGACCTGACCTACGTCGGCACCGGCAGCCACGCCCGCGCCATGCTCCGCTACGAGCTGCCGCTGAACGAGGTAGTGTTCGACTTCTACGACCGGTTGAAGAGCATTTCGCGAGGCTATGCGAGCTTCGACTATCACCAGATCGGCTACCGCACCGGCGACCTCGTCAAGATGACCATCCTGGTCAACGCCGAAGCCGTGGACGCGCTGAGCATGATCGTCCACCGCGGCAACAGCGAGGCCCGCGGCCGCGGCATGTGCGAGCGCTTAAAGGACCTCATCCCCAGGCATTTGTTCAAGATCCCGATCCAGGCGGCGATCGGCGGCAAGGTCATCGCCCGCGAGACGATCGCGGCGCTGCGCAAGGACGTGACGGCGAAATGTTATGGCGGGGATGCGAGTAGGAAGCGGAAGCTGCTGGACAAGCAGCGGGAGGGGAAGAAGCGGATGCGGGAGTATGGGAGCGTGAGCATTCCGCAGGAGGCATTTATTGCCGCGCTGCGGATGGGTGACGAAAACTAGCCCTCTGCGCGCACGCGTTCGCGAAACCAGTCGGCAACCTCCGCTTCACTCAGCTCCCCCGCCGCGAGCGCGATCATCGCCCGGATTGCGTCTTCCTTGCCAAACTGAATCGAAACCCGGTTGAGCGTCAGGAACAGTCGCGCGAGCACCCAGGCCGTTCGCTTGTTGCCGTCGACGAACGGGTGATTGCGGGCGATCCCGAAAGCATAAGCGGCGGCCAGCGCGGCGCGATCGTCCTCGCCATAGTGCCAGCGGTTGACCGGCCGCGCCAACGCAGCGTCCAGAGCGCCGCGATCGCGCAGCCCCGCTCCGCCACCGTGCTCGGCGAGCTGCCGGTCGTGGACTGCGAGCGCGATGGCCACGTCGAGCCATTCAGGCTCGACCCGCGCCGCCGTCACTTCGCCAGTACGCGCAATATATCCCGATCCTCGCGCATGATCGCTTCGGCCAGTTCCATCCTGGCGGCGAAATCGGGGTCGGCCGCCGTCAGCCGGATGCCGTCGGGCGCTTCGGTGGCATAGACCGTGTCGCCGGGCGACAACCGCAACCGCGCGAGCAATTCCTTGGGAAGCACGATCCCGGCGGAATTGCCGATCTTGGTGATCTTGAGCTGTGTGTTCATACGGCTGTTATAACAGCAGGGGCGGCGCACTGCAAGGGTGCGCGAGGGCTCAGCGATGACCCGCAACGTCGCCGGCGCGCTCGCTTCGTCAGGGTAAAGGTACCAAGCCACCCGACTCGGAATCCAGGTGCCAGCGCTCGCAACAGCGCTAGTTTCACGTAATCGCCAACGTCACCTGCGTACCGGTTTTGCATCGCTGACCCGCATCTGAATCATGTGCTGGCTCGATTAGGCACTCCGGTTTACGCTGCAGCAATGACCAAGGGTATTTTTCTCTATCGAGAAGACTCGATTTACGAGGACAGGCCCTGGGAGGTCTATCAATTCCCTGCGGTGTACCACTCCCGTGCTGAGCAAGTCATCGGCGATTGGGTAATTTTCATGGAGCCGGTGAAGGCCGGCCGCAAAGGCTATCACGCTGTAGCCAAGGTAGATCAGATCACTCCCGATACCCGCAACCCTGGCATGTTTCTGGCGATAATCGATCCGACTTCGTACCTCGACTTCGATCACAATGTGCCATTCCAAGAACGCGGCGATTATCCTGAGCGCAGCGTCCTTAATGAAGCAGGCCGCGTCTCGGGGAGAGCTCAGGCCGCTGTTCGCACTGTCCCCGTAGCGGACTTCAATCGAATTGTCGGTCTCGGCCTCGACACTCATGAAGAACTGCTCCCACGCTCGGACGCAGCGATCACGACAGCGTCAGTTGCTGAAGTTCAGTTGCCTTACGAACTCGAGCAAGATCGGGTGCAAATGCTTACAAGGCGAACCGTTCGCGACCGTGTGTTCAGGACGCGCGTGCTGAAAGCCTATGACCGACGTTGCGCCTTTACTGGCTTCCAGTTCATCAATGGCGGCGGACGCGCGGAAGTTGAAGCGGCGCATATCAAGTCGGTTGGGGAGAAGGGGCCGGATGTCGTGCAGAACGGCCTTGCGCTCTCCGGCACGGTGCACTGGATGTTCGATCGGGGACTGCTGACAGTCGCCGACGACCGTCGCATTCTGCTGTCAAACCACATCAATGACGTGGATGGCGTTCGCAAGATTCTGGACCGGAGCGGCCGTGCGCGATTTCCCGAGAACCCGAACGACCGACCCGACCGGCAGTTCTTGGCTTGGCATCGTGAACGCTGCTTCAAGGGTGCGGTGCTGAGTTGAGAAGAAGGTGGATCCCGGATCAGGTCCGGGATGACGAAAAAGAACAGCCTACGTCGCCGCCGTCTCCCGCTCCGCCGGTTCGACAGTCAGCCGCAGGCCCATCGCACTGAGAATCGACCGGATCGTCTCAAACGACGGGTTCCCATCCTCCCCAAGCGCCTTGTAGA
>JBPCKH010000222.1:0-4463 GCA_051004475.1 Candidatus Limnocylindria bacterium
TCCGGCGGTTTGGGTTTTTGCCGTTTCATGTGAGCTGATGGCGGGGCCGCCTCGGTATGGGCGCATGGTGGGGGGTGCGGTGCCCCAGGCCGGCATCCTTGCAGCGGCTGGCTCGTACGCGCTGGCGCACCACGTCGATCGGCTCGCGGATGACCATGCCAATGCCCGGCTGCTCGCGGTCGAGCTGCTGCGCGGCGACGACATACGGCTCGACGCGGCCAGCGTTCCGACCAACATCGTCGTCTTCGAGCTGGTCGAACGGCGTGGCGTTCCCGACGCCACCTCGTTCGTGGAGCGCTGCCGCGAGCGCGGCGTGCTGCTCAATGCGTTCGGCCCTCGCACCGTCCGCGCCGTCACCCATCTCGACGTGAGCGCCGATGACTGCCGGGCGGCAGCAAAGGTGATGCGAGCGGTAGCCGACGGCCGGTAGGTGCTCCGCTAGACCTGGTCCATCGGTTCGACATCCTTCGGATCGAGCGTCAACGAGGCTGAGTTGATGCAGTAGCGCAGGCCGGTCGGCTGATCACGAGCATCGTCGAAAATATGGCCGAGGTGCCCACCGCAGCGTGCGCAGTGCACCTCGGTGCGCTTCGTAAAGAAGGCGCCATCGGTCTCGGTTGCCACCGCGTCAGGTTGCTTCGGTGCGTAGAACGACGGCCAACCGGTCCCGGACTCGAACTTGGTGCCGGCATCGAACAGCTCGGCGCCGCACCCTGCGCAGCGGTAGACGCCCGCGCCATGCTCATCCCACAGCGCACCGCTGAAGGCCGGCTCGGTCCCTTTCTGTCGAAGGACGCGGTACTGCTCAGGGGTGAGGGATGCTCGCCACTCCTCGTCGGAGCGATTGATTCTTTCGTTTCTCATGCCTACAGCGTACGCCGTGGGCAGCCTCTGCGCACCGGCCGGCCTCCAGCAGCCCGGCTATCCTTGGCCGATGCATCGGCAGCGCATCCTGCTCGGCCCCGGTGCGTCCGGGACGATCGAGCGACTGCGGGGACATGAGCGTGGCCTGACCGCCCGCGGAATGTCCGTGACCCTTGTCGAGTTGCCACGCGGACGTGCTGAACGAGCGCTTCCCGTGTACCGGCGCGCGGTGGAGGATGTCGACCCTCCACCCATTATCGGTGGCCACTCGTTCGGCGGCCGCGTCGCCTCCCTGCTCGCCACCGAGCTGGCCCCGGCGGCGCTCGTGCTGCTCTCGTACCCACTCCATGCGCCCGGCCGCCAACCTGCGTGGGAGGAGCGCACCGCGCATTGGTCGCGGATCACCTGCCCCGTCCTGCTGCTCTCCGGTGAGTCGGATCCCTTCGCCGAGATCACCCTCCTGCGACGCGCGGTCGACCAGCTGAAGTATGCGGAGCTGGCGACGTACCCCGGCGTCGGGCACGGCCTCGGACCGGTCCTAGACGACGCCCTCGACCGCGTGGCCGCCTTCGCGCGAGAACGTACCTGACGCGATCTGGCAGGTATTGGCGCTATCCTCGCGCGGATGCGCGCTTCACGCCTTGTCCAGTTGCTCCTCTTCCTCCAGGCGCGCGGCCGAACGACGGCGAAGGTGCTGGCTCGCGAGCTCGAGGTCTCGGAACGGACGATTCATCGCGACGTTGACGCGCTGAGCGCCGCTGGCGTGCCCATCTACGCCGAGCGCGGGCCGCACGGCGGCATCCAACTCATCGACGGCTACCGGACCCGCCTCACCGGGCTCACCGGGCCGGAGGCAGAAGCTCTCTTCCTCTCGGGGCTGCCGGGGCCTGCGGCGGAGCTCGGCCTCGGCACCGTCATGGCCGCGGCGCGACTCAAGGTCCTGGCCGCACTGCCCTCCGAGCTGCGGGTGCGTGCCTCTCGCCTGGTCGAACGGTTCCACCTGGACGCCGCGGGCTGGTTCCATCGCAACGAGGAGGTCCCTCACCTCGCCGCGCTGGCCGAGGCCGTTTGGGAGTCCCGGTGCGTGGAGATCACCTACCAGCGCGGCGATCGCCCGGTCCAGCGAAGGCTCGAGCCGCTCGGCCTCGTCCTGAAGGCCGGCGTCTGGTACCTCGTCGCCGCGGCGGACGAGCAGGTTCGCACGTATCGCGTGTCACGGGTGCAGGGAACCACCCCGATCGAAGAACCGATGACCCGGCCGGCTGACTTCGACCTCGCCTCCTACTGGACCGATTCGATCAGCGCATACGAGCGCGAATCACCTCGGGTCACGGTCACGATTCGCATCGACCCAGCCTTCATCGGCATGTTGGCCGAGGCGATCGGCAGCCAGGCCGTCAGCGATGCGGAGGCCGTCCCCGCTCAGGATCCCGACGGATGGCTCCACCTGCGTGTCACGGCCGACTGGCCCGATGAGGTCCCCGCTCGCCTGGTTGGCCTCGGCGGTCGTGCCGAGATCCTCGATCCGGCCGAGATCCGGGAGCGCGCCATCAGCCTTGCGCAACGCATGTTGGAGCGTCACGGAGCGCTCTAGAGCGCACCCGCGATCGCGGAAATCAACGATACGACGAACCAGCCCAGCAGGGCGACGATTGCCACCAGCAGGGCGAGCATGCCCAGCAGCACCACCCAATCCCGCTGCGTCGAGGTTTCCGGTTCCTCCAGATGCCGGCGTATCAGCGCAAGATTGCGGGTGTTCGACTTGAACCACAGGTCGAAGATGTCGCCGATGAACGGAATCGCCCCGATCGCGATGTCGATGGCCGAGTTCGTGAGCATCCTCGCCACCACGACGCGCGGAACGCCGAGCCGCGAGCCACGCCACACGACGAACAAGCCGATTCCCCCACTCACGAGGTCACCGACGACCGGCACGAAGCCGATCAGCGCGTCGATACCGAAGCGACGTCCACCGGTTCCGGGCACCGGAATGCTGTTGTCGAGGAGCCAGGTGAGCGCCTCGACCTCGCCCAGCCCGCGCGGCGGGTTGAGAACGGGGTGGGGAATCCTGGTGACGCGACCCATGGGCGGATGCCATGCACGTGCGATGCCTCGTCGCGCACGCGACACATGACGTAGGTCGACCCTCGGCGTTCGGACGTGGCCGGAGGCGCCTCATGCGATGACACTCGCTGCCATGAGCGCACTGCAAACTCCCTCCACCCTGTCCCCGATGCCGTCCGTACCCGCCGTCCCACGCGTCCCTGGTGTCGGTATGCTCCGCGTGCTCCTCCTCCTGGAAGCCGTGGTCGGGCTCGCCCTCGCGATCGGGCTGAGCGTGTTCGCATCGGCGCAGAGCGACGCCCTCGAGCAGACGGTTCGCTTTGCCGCGGGCTTCTCGCTCCTGTTAGCGATCCTCGCCGCCGTCGCCTCGCGAGGCGCGCGACGGCACCGTTCCTGGGCATGGACCTTCGCCGCGCTGTTGCAGCTGGCCGTGGCCATCGGCACCGGCATCGCCGTCCTTGTCGCGACCTGGCATCCGGCGTACCTGTTCGGGTTCGTGCTGGCAGGCGTCGTCATGCTGATGCTCTCCGCCGCCTCGGTGCGTCGAGCGCTCGGCCAGGAGTAACGCTTCGCACGCCGAGTCGCCAGACTGGCGGCATGACTGAGGGACCCCCGCACGATCCGGGTCCGACGCGCGCCGGCGATCGCGGCGAGGTGCATGCCACTGCGGCGCGCGAGCCACTCCGTATCGGTCGCGCCACGATTCGCATCGGGACAGCCTCCTGGACCGATCCGACCATGACCGCGCCCGGCGTCTTCTACCCGCCTGATGCCGGCAGCGTCGAGGATCGGCTCGTCTATTACGCCAACCAGTTCCCGATCGTCGAGGTGGATGCCACCTACTACGCCCTGCCCGCCCGGCGCACGGGTGAGCTGTGGCTCGAACGCACGCCTCCTTCCTTCACCTTCGACATCAAGGCACACGCGCTCATGACCGGCCAGCCATCGGAGGTGAAACGGCTGCCGAAGGATCTGCGCGAAGCGCTCCCCGGCGAGATCGCCGACAAGAAGCGGGTGTACGCGCGCGATCTGCCCGACGAGATCGAGGACGAGATCTGGGCGCGCTTCATGGATGGCATCGAACCGCTGCGCAGCTCCGGCAAGCTCGGCGCGGTGTTCCTGCAGTATCCGCGCTGGTTCTTTCCGACCAATGAGTCACGCGACGAGATGGTGAAGTCGCGTGAGCGCCTTGGCGATACCCCGTTTGCCGTGGAGCTACGCCACGCGAGCTGGTTCAACGAGAAGAACGCCGACCGCACGATTCGCTTTCTCACGTCGCACGAGATCCCCTTCGTGATGGTCGATGCTCCACCGGGCACGAAGTCATCGGTCCCGCCGATGACGGTGGTCACCTCTCCGAAGCTGGCGGTCGTCCGCTTTCACGGCCGGCGTACCGAGACCTGGGAGCAGTCGGGTATTCCGGTCGTCGAGCGCTTCCGCTATCTCTACGACGAGGGAGAGCTTGCGGAGTGGGTGCCCCGCATTCGCGAAACCGCAGAGCAGGTGCCCGAGATCCACGTGCTGATGAACAACTG
>JBPCKH010000223.1:0-3387 GCA_051004475.1 Candidatus Limnocylindria bacterium
GCATCAGGATGGGCGTGCGATCGCCGCATTCTCGCAGTCGGCGGCAAACGGTGACCCCGTCGAGCACAGGCATCAGGACGTCGAGCACGACGAGATCGGCCCGGAGCGTCCCCAGCTGGTTCAGCGCGTCGGCACCGTCCACCGCGGTGGCGACGTCGTAGCCCTCCAACCGCAGGGCGCGCCGGACGGCGTTGCGCAGCGCCTCGTCGTCGTCGACGACGACTACGCGCGCCGGCACGCCCGTGTCCTGTTCGGCGGTCCCGTCACAGCTCCATTGAACCCTCAGCCCGTGAGTCCCTGCTGAGAGTCGCGTGAGAGGACCATGAGAACCGCGCTCACGACGTTGTCCGGGCGCGGCGGGCGAGCCGCACGAATGCGACGCGGACACCATCCGGATAGTCGTCCTCCGGGATCGGCTCGGCGAAGTCGACTCGGACCAAGGCATCGCCAGTCGGTGTGGCGACGCGCAGGTCGAGACCGAAGCGGTCGACGGCCTCCGCGCTCGCCGCCGTTGCCTCGGGATACCCCGCGAGGGCGCGGGCGATATCAGCGTAAGTTCCACAAGGGGGCGGGCGAGGAATCGTGATGGCTCGAGCCAAGACAGCGAACGCACGTCGGGTCCCGCTGAACCGTGAGCGGGTGCTGGAGGCCGCGGTCGCCTTCGCCGACAAGCACGGCATCGCGTCGGTGAGCATGCGCAAGCTCGGCGAAGCCCTCGGCGTCGAGGCGATGTCTCTCTACAACCACGTGGCCAACAAGGACGAGTTGCTCGACGACATGGTGGACTTTGTCTTCGCCGAGATCGGGTTGCCCTCGGGCGGGGCGGACTGGAGGACGGCGATGCATGAGCGGGCGCTTTCTGCGCGCCGGGTGCTGTCGCAACATCGCTGGGCGATCGGTCTCATGGAATCGCGCGGCTCACCGGGCTCCGCAACGCTTCGCCACCACGACGCGGTCATCGGATGCCTACGCGAAGCCGGCTTCTCGATCGAGATCGCCGCGCATGCCTTCGCCGTCCTCGACAGCTACATCTACGGCTTCGCGTTTCAGGAAGCGAACCTCCCGTTCGACACCGCGGCAGAGACGGCCGGGGTTGCGGACGCGATCCTGGCGCAGCTGCCCACCGACGAGTATTTCCGTCTTTCCGAGCTGGCCTCGTTTCACGTTCTCCAGCCCGGCTACGATTACGGCGACGAGTACGAGTTCGGGCTCGATCTCATCCTCGACGGTCTCGAGCGGGCCCGCGCCACCTCATCCTGGCCCACGCCGTGACCCTCGGTGGCGTCCGTGGCGATCACAGGAGGCCGATCGCCACGGCCTTGGGGCGTCTGCGGTACGAGTCGTTGACTGACGCATGTGTCAGGTGTTCGGGCCCGTGACGAGAGGAGGCGATGTGGCTGAGCGCATGATCGAGGCCAACGGGGTAGAGCTCTGCACCGAACCATTCGGAGACTCGGCCGACCCGGCGGTGCTCCTGATCATGGGGCTGGGAGCGTCGATGCTGTGGTGGGAGGAGGGCTTCTGTCGGATGCTGGCCGATGCGGGCCGGTTCGTGATCCGATACGACCATCGCGATACGGGCCGATCGGTCACGTACGAGCCCGGCAAGCCGGGCTACACCGGTGCCGACTTGATCGCCGACGCCGTGGGCGTACTCGACGCCTACGGCATCGGGGCGGCGCATGTGGTCGGAGTCTCCGCCGGCGGGGCCTTCGCTCAGCTTCTCGCATTGGACTCTCCCGACCGTGTTCTGTCCCTCGTGGCCATCAGCACCACGCCTGCGACGCCGGGTGATCGCTCGCTCCCAGGACCATCTGCGGACTTCGGTCGCTTCGTCACCTCTGCCACAGTGGATTGGTCGGACTCCGAGTCCATCATCGAGTACCAAGTCGAGTACTCCCGCATGCTGGCGGGAGACCGGCGTCAGTTTGACGAAGACGCTCAACGCGCCATGGTGGAGCGCGATGTCGAGCGAGCGCTGGACGTCACGGCACTGCAGAATCACGATGCGATTCCCGGCGACGACTGCTCCTATCAACCGCTCGCCAGGATCGCCGCACCCACTCTCGTGATCCACGGCACCGCAGATCCCATGTTTCCGCTTCGCCACGGTGAGGATCTGGCAGCGGAGATTCCCGGCGCCCGGCTCCTTCCCATCGACGGAGCCGGTCACGGCGTTGACCGAACCGACTGGACGACGATCGCGTCGGCAATCGTCGAGCACACCAGACCTGCCGATCGAGCTGACGCCCACCGATGACCCCGACGGCCGCCTCGGCGTCATGGGCCGGGTGTTGCGCTGGAGGCCGGCGGTCTGCTTGTCGATGGCGTGACGGCGGGCATGGTCGCGATGAGCACACCGCGGTGCTGCAGGTGCACGAGCCACCGTCGCAGATCACGGTGACGTCTTGGCCGGCGAGCCACACCCCGGCCCGATACGGCCCAGCAGCGAAGCTGATCGTTCCCTTCGCGCTCACGCGGCGCGTCGCGGTCGGCGTGGTGCGCTGATGACTTCGGCCACCCCTCGCCTGGCTCGGTCCCGCGCTTGCCGCCTGTGACTTCGCGCCGTCGAGTACCAACGAGGCCTCGAGATCTTTATCACCGCAGCAGGCACCCGCGAACGATCACCGCCGTCACGGTGGCATCTGCGCCACAGGACACGGGGGAAGCGCCGTCTCGCTAGGCACAGGTGACACCGGCCCTTCCTGGCTTCGTTCTAGCCATCCCGACGGGATGTGGCGACTCAGTCTGCGAGCGCCCCGGGGTGCTCGATCAGGGTGTCCAACTCGTGGGCGGGCGCTGGATATGCGAGGTGGTACCCCTGCGCGAAGTGGCAACCGAGCTCGATTAGGTGGTTCATCTGAAGTTCGGTCTCGACGCCTTCGGCGATGGTCGTCAGGTTGAGCGCCTGCGCCAGGCTGACGATGGCGTGGACGATCGCTGAGTCTTCAGGGTCCTCGCCGAGCCCGTCGACGAACGAGCGGTCGATCTTGAGCACGTCGACCGGAAGGCGCTTCAGGCGACTGAGTGAGGAGTAGCCAGTGCCGAAGTCGTCGATGCTCAGACCGGCGCCGAGCTCGTTGAGGGCGTGCAGGATCTTCACGGCGCGGGGCTCATCGTGCATGAGGACGCTCTCGGTGATCTCGAGTTGCAGGGTCTGTGGCGGTAGCCCCGATATGGCGAGGACGTCGGCGACGGTCGCGATGAGCTGCGGATGGCTGAGCTGCGCCGCCGACAGGTTCACTGCCATCCGAAGGCCGGACCATCGGGGGTGCTGCTGCCACAGCACCGCTTGGGCGGCTGCTTCGCCGAGCACCATGGCGCCGAGGGGCACGATGAGGCCGGTTTCTTCGGCAATGGTGATGAACTGGTCGGGGCCGATGAGGC
>JBPCKH010000224.1:0-6365 GCA_051004475.1 Candidatus Limnocylindria bacterium
CTCGTCAACCGTCGATGCCTCATGATTGTCGGGATCAAATTC
Source organism: Candidatus Limnocylindria bacterium (assembly GCA_051004475.1). GTDB lineage: Bacteria > Chloroflexota > Limnocylindria > QHBO01 > QHBO01 > JACDBZ01. Next base: position 43 of record JBPCKH010000224.1, read on the forward strand.
CAGGTCGACGTCGGCAATCTTCATGCTGTCGCGCACGGTCGTGATCATCATGGGCTTGGTGATGAGCTCAAGGTTAGGTGCGGTGTATGATTGATCGTGCAACTATAGACAGATCGTTGCATGTGCGACGACTCCCGAGGACGCACCGATGACCCAGCAGATCTCCCATCACGACCCTCGCCTGACCGCCTGGCGGGCGTTCCTGCTCGCCCACGCGCGGGTGGTGCGCGAGCTGGAACGTGAGCTGCAAGCGGAGGAGCAGCTCGCGCTGACCGACTACGACGTCCTGGTGCAGCTCGCCGCGGCCGACGAGCATCGGCTGCGCATGAGCGAGCTGGCCGGGCGGCTCCTGCTCTCTCGCTCCGGCGCCACCCGGCTGATCGACCGCCTGGAGGCGGAGGGGCTCGTGATGCGCGCCAGCTGCGAGAGCGACCGGCGCGGCCAGTGGGCGGCGCTGACGCCGGCTGGCTACGAGCGACTACGGCGGGCGGCCCCGACCCACCTGCGCGGCGTGGCGACGCACTTCCTGGATCGGCTTTCGGCGGATGACCTCGCCGACCTGGAGCGCATGCTCGGATCAATTGCCGGGAACAAGGAGTAAACGTTCGTACCCCGGCTGGATCTCAGCGGCCATTCGTGCGGGTCTCAACCGATGTTTCGGTGGTGCGCGCTCAGGAGCCGGCGGCAGCCTCATCGCGCAGGCCACGAATCATGCCGGCGCGCGAATCATCCGGCTCCAGCGCAAGGAACCGATCGAATGCCGCGAGTGCAGCCTCGGCGTCATTCTCGCCGCGCAGCGCGATGAGTCCGTCGAAGAACGCGACCTCGGCCGGATCAGCCGTTCCGAGCGATGCGTAGGAGTCGTGTGCCGCGCGAGCGTTCGCCGCGTCACCGGCACGGAGGTACGCGGTCATGATCCGCTCGAAGGCATCGGCGCGCTCCGGTTCCAGCGCGATCAACAGCTGAAGGCTCACGGCAGCGCTCACCAGATCGTCCCGTGTTGATCCGGCAAGGTAGGCATCGGCGAGGGCAGAGATGGTGTCCGGGTCATCCGGACCTGCGGCGAGGAGCTGGCGCAGCTCGGCGATCCGATCCTTACGTGCCGACTCCCTCGCCTCTGTGTCGGCCAGCGCCTGGTTGACCTCGGTGCTGTTGCCGATTCCGGTGGCCGGCACGAACGATCCGCCCAGGAGGACAACACCGATGAGCCCGGCCGCAACGACAGCGAAGCGGCGGCCGCGGGCGGACCAGACCACCACGACGGGCGCCGGATGTCGATCGAGGGCCGCCCGCGTCAGCGTGGCGTGCTCCTCGGCCTGGGCGAGCTGCTCGGTATAGCCCGCATCGTCGAGCGCGCCCGCGCGCCGGTCGGTTTCGACGTCGCGCAGCGCCTCGAGCGCGACACGATGATGGAGCGCGGCCGCGTCGAGATCATCGGTCACCGGCTGCTGGTCGGGCCCATCGGCCAGGGGCCGCAGCACGAGCACAGCCGCCGCCGCCAGCCCGAGCAGCAGGATCACCGGCTCAAGCATCAAGCGCCTCGACTTCCTCGTGCAGGCGCCGACGGTCGCTCGCAGTTGGCTGAGCGGCCGAGAGCGGAGGCTCAGGACGGCGACGCGACACAAGCCATGCTCCGAGGATTCCAGCGCCGGTAACGACGACCGCGAAGGGGATGATCCAGACCCACGGCGCGCTGGGCGCGAGCAGGATCCATTCGCCATAGCGGGCAGTGAAGTGTGCCCGCACCTCGTCGGCGGTCGCGCCATCGGCCACGAGCTCATCGATCTGTCGGCGGATCTCCTGCGCCGATGCCGTCGGCGCATCGGCGACCGACAGACCCTGGCAGTCGGGGCAGCGCAGCTCGCGCGCCAGCGCATCGGCGCGATCGGCAGCCGTCGGCTCAGATCCGGGCTGGATACTGGAGACAACCGCCAGCGCGATCAGGGCCAGCACGCCCCCAACCGCGATCGCGGGCACCCAGGTCTTCATCGGCCCGCGCTCGGAAAAATGGTGGCCAGGCGCTCGGTCATGAGCGTGTCGGTCAGGGGCCCGAACTGCTTGTCGCGCACGATCCCATCGGCGTCGACAAAGAAGGTCTCCGGCGGCCCGGTCACGCCGAAGTCGATGGCCAGGCGCCCCTCGGTGTCGACCAGGTGGGCGTAGCCGGCATCGCCATATCGGTCCAGAAAGGCCTGGGCATCGGAAGGCGCATCGTTGTAGAGCACCCCAACGATCGTGACGTCGTCGCCATACCGCTCGTGGGCATCGGCGAGGACCGGGTGCTCGTCCACGCAGGCGGGAATGCACCAGCTCGCCCAGAAGTTCACGACATACGGACGCCCGTCCAGGTCGTCGCTGCTGATCGTCTTCCCGTCCAGCGAGGTGAGGGTCCAGGCAGGAGCGGCGCGACCCGACAGCGGTGAACGGATCTCCCGCGGGTCACGCCCGAAGCCACTCAGGAGGAGCCACCCGAGCGGAAGAACCACCAGCGGGACGAGCAGCCAGCGCAGATTCCGCACTTCAGGCGCCCTCGACCGATGCCGTCACCGGCGCGCGCTGGGGCTGCTCCACGGTCACTCGGCGGCCGCGACGCTCCGGCCAGATGGCGAACACGGCGCCGATCCCGACCACGGCGCCGCCGATCCAGATCCACACCACCAGGGGATTGACGAACAGGTGGAGGGTGACAATGCCGGTCGCCGAGTCTGACGCGAGGAGGGTCACGTACAGGTCCTCGGCAAGCGACGTGCGCACGGCGGGCGTGGCGATGGCCGCCTGCGAGTTCGGATAGTCGCGCAACGCCGTGTCGAGCGAGCCGTTCTGCGCGCCCGAATAGGTGACCTCCGCTCGTGTCTCGATGACGCGGGCGTCGATGGCCAGCGGCTCTACGACCAGCCGATCGTGCGTGATCTCATAGCCACCGATCGTGGCCGTCTCACCCGGAGCAAGAGTCACGGTGCGGTCCGTGGCAAGCCCGGACGAGATGGCGACCGCAACGGCCATGACGAGGACGCCAAGGTGCACGGCATATCCACCGTATCGGCGCCGGTTGCGCGTGGTCAGGCGCCAGGCCGCCGTGACGGGGTCCTCACCGTGACCACGGGCGCGCGTGCGCGCACCACGCACGATCTCGTCGATCATGATCGAGCCCACCAGGACGGCCAGGCCCAGGGTGCCGACCGAGGTCGGCTCCCGCAGTCCGAGGGCCAGGGCTGTCGCCGTCGCCACCACGGCCAGGGCGAGCGGAACCGTGAAGCGCTGCCGGACGGTTGACCACGACGCGGTCCCCCACGGCAGGGCGGGCCCGACACCCATCAGGAAGAGCAGTGCCACGAAGATCGGGACCGTCACGGTGTTGAACCACGGCGCGCCCACGCTGATCGTGTCGCCGCTGGTGACCGCCACGAGGAGAGGTAGGAGGGTGCCGAACAGGACCGCGAAGGTCAGGCCCAGGAAAAGGACGTTGTTGAGCAGGAACGCCGACTCGCGGCTGACCGTGCCGGAGGGTCGGTCACCGCCAGCCAAGTCCGGCAAGCGCCACACGAGGAGGGTCAACGACCCGGCCAGGGCGATGATGATCGCGGCCAGAAACCAGGGGCCGATGGCGGACTGCGTGAAGGAGTGGACGCTGGCAACGATCCCGGAGCGGGTGAGGAAGGTGCCGACCAGGGTCAGGACGAATGTCGCGATCACCATGGCACTGGTCCAGATGCGAAGGCCGCCGCGCCGCTCAGCGACCATGGCGGAATGGATGAAGGCCGTCGCGGTCAGCCACGGCAGCAGCGCCGCGTTCTCGACCGGGTCCCATGCCCAGTAGCCGCCCCAGCCAAGCACCTCGTAGCTCCACCACGCCCCGGCTACGATACCGAGCGTCAGGAGTGTCCACGGGATGAGCGTCCATCGCCGGACGATCCGCAGCCATTCCTCGTCGAGCCGCTTCGTTGCCAGCGCTGCCATGCCGAAGGCGAAGGGAACCGCCAGGCCCGTGTAGCCCAGGTACAGGAGTGGCGGGTGGAGCGCCATGAACGGGTGGTTCTGAAGCAGCGCGTTCGGTCCCGTCCCTTCAGCAGCGACCGGGGAGATGAGCGCGAACGGATTGCCCGGCCAGGTCATGACCGCGAAGAAGAATGCGTTGACCGTCGCCAGCGTCGCGCCAACCCACGGCATGAGCTGTCGGTACCGATCCCGATAGCGATGCAGCACCAGCGAAGCCCAACCGGCGGCGAGCAGCGTCCAGAACAGGATCGATCCCTCGAGCGCGGCCCACAGGCTGATGGCGCCGATGAAGGGCGGTGTGGTGGTCGCGTTGTTCTCGGCCACGTACCGCACGCTGAAGTCGTGCGTCAGCAGCGAGATCATCATCGCCAGGCAACCGACGAGGGCGGCGACGAAGGATCCGATGACGGCGCGGCGCGCGCTGACTGACAGCCGAGGGTCTCCGCCGCGAGCCGCGAGGACGTAGGCAACGGCCGCATACACCGTCAGACCCAGCCCGAGCAGCACCGCCGCATGGCCGATGGCTGGAATCATGGGCGGCTGCCTCGATAGATCGAGGCAACCCCGCACCGGCGCGTCGCCAGGCGCGATACCCGCGCTGTAGTGAGGGCCCAGGAGCACGAACCGATTTTACAGGCGCCGGTCATGCTGTCAGGCCCTCGATGGATCGCGGCAATCGCGCCGGAAGAGCAACTCGTGCACGATTCTCTCGATGAATCGCGGGTACGCATCTCAGGGCTCATCCGCAGGCTCGAAGACGCGGTCGGACGGGACGTCGCCGGAGGCAGGCACCTCGTAGTTCTCGTCGTGCTTTACGATCACCTGGGTCGCCTCGAACGTGCCATCGGCGCGGAGGGCACCCTCCACCACGGCCCCGCTCCCCTCGCGGAAGGAGCGCGTGGGCGCGACGGTCGAGTGGACCTCGATTCCGCTGTCTCCATCGGTCACCACGAAGGTGAGATCCGTGGCCGGGCCGGCGACACTCCCCTCCTCGACGAGGCCACCGAGCCGAATCGTCTCGCCGATCGCCGCATCGCCTCGCTCCAGCAGCTCGGTCGGTGTCAGGTAATAGACGAGGGCGTTGCCGGCGCTGCTGAAGGCGAGGTAGGCGATGACGACGAGCACGACCGCCACCAGGACCAGGATCCCCCATGGTCGCCGGCGTGGCGGGAGCATCGGATCAGGAGGCGCGACGACCGTCATCGCGCCTCATCGTTCCGCTCGCCGGCGGCGCGGATGCGGCGCCACAGCGTCACGGTGTAGAGCGCGAGGCCGCCGATGATGACTGCGTAGGCGGCGATCACGAAACCGGCATCGGTCATCCGGCCATCCCTGCAGTCCGGGCGCTGATGACCCGATCCAGCCGTCGGGCCTCTTCGCGCGCAACCTCGGTCCGTGCCAGCTGATAGCGACGGACCATGAGATACAGCCAGGTCAGGGTGAAGGAGGCAAGCGTCCCGAGCAGGGTGAGCACGAAGATGCCGGGCGCCGCCGGGTTCAGCACCCGATCGGGCGAGCCGATGGTGGCGGTCTGGTGCAGGCCACGCCACCATTCGACGCTGAAGTGAACGATGGGGATGTCCACCGCGGCCACGATGCCGACGATCGCGGCACGCGTCGCGCGACGTTCGGGATCATCGGTCAGGCGTCGCAGGAGGAGGTAGCCGACGTACAGGGCCAGCAGCAGCGCCGTCGTGGTCAGGCGTGGGTCCTCCCACTGCCAGAAGACACCCCAGATCGGGCGCCCCCACATCATCCCGCCCCAGATGGCGAATGCGGTGAAGATGACACCGATCTCGGCGGCGGCATGCGCCACCGCGTCCAGGCGGAGGTCGCGCTTCCACAGCCAGCCGATGCCCGCCAACGCGGTCACGCCGAACGACAGGTACGCCAGCCATGCCGATGCAACGTGCGGGTACATGATCCGCTGCGCGTCGCCCTGGTTGCGATCGGCTGGCAACACGAACAGCGCAACGAAGGTGACGGTGACGACCGCCGCCAGCGCCACGAATCCAAGGATCCGGGTCTTCATCCGTCCTCCAGCAGGTAGCCGTAGGTCGCTGCCCCGGCGACGATCATGATGACGTCGAATGCGACGAGCAACTGCAGCCATGCCCCGAGTTCGCCGAACGGATCGCCGGCCAGGGCGGCAGCGGTGGCATTCACCGCGCCGAGCAGGAGCGGAGCAAGGACCGGCAGCATGAGGAGCGGCAGCATCACCTCGCGTGCCCGAAGCTGTACGGTCACGCCGGCATAGAACGTACCGACCGCCGAGACGCCCGCCGCGCCGAGCACCACCGTGATCAGCAGAGGCAGCAGAGCCTCGG
>JBPCKH010000225.1:0-5146 GCA_051004475.1 Candidatus Limnocylindria bacterium
GGGCGGCAGTGGCGGCCGCGCGCGATTCGCACGGCCTGCTCCTCCATGCCCCCGGCGACACCACCCTCCGTCTCGTGCCGCCGCTGAATATCAGCAACGCGGAGGTGGATATCGCGCTCGAACGGATCGGCGCGGCGCTGGCCGACGCGGGGAACGCCGCATGACGACCCAGGTTGCAACGCCGGCGCAGCGCCGAGCCTCCGTGCCAGCGCGGCACCTGCTGGGAGCCGAGGACCTCGAGAGCCTCGGCCTCGTCCGGCTGCTCGACCGCGCCGAGCTGTTGCGCAGCCAGCGGCAGCCCATCGCTCACGCCCGACCGCTCGAGGGCGGACAGGTGGCGCTCCTGTTCGAGAAGCCGAGCCTCCGCACGCGTGTCAGCTTCGAGGTGGCGGTCACCTCGCTCGGCGGTCATGCCATTGCCCTCGGGCCGGACGAGGTTGGCCTGGGCCGTCGCGAGAGTGCAGCCGACGTGGCCCGCAACCTGTCGAGGCTGGTCGATGCCATCGTGCTGCGCACCTTCGCGCACGCGACGCTCGTCGAGATGGCCGCGGCTGCATCGGTCCCGGTCATCAACGCCCTGACCGATGCCGAGCATCCGTGCCAGGCACTGGCCGACCTCATGACCCTGCGTCGGCGATTCGGTCGCCTGACGGGGCTGGCCCTCGCGTACGTCGGCGACGGAAACAACGTCGCGCACTCGCTGATGCTGGCGGGCGCGCTTGCCGGGCTCGACGTTCGGATCGCCACGCCCGCGGGCTACGCGCCGAATGCAAGCTTCGTCGAGCGCGCGCGGGCACTCGCCGCGCGGCATCGGGGGCAGATCAGCGTCAGCACCGACCCACGCGCAGCGGTCGCCGGCGCCGATGCGGTCTCCACCGATGTGTGGGCCAGCATGGGTCGCGAGGACGAGGCCGAGGAGCGGCGCGCGCGCTTCGCCGGCTTCGAGATCACCGAGCAGCTCCTGGCGCATGCGGCGCCGCACGTCGTGGCGTTGCACTGCATGCCGGCACACCGCGGCGAGGAGATCAGCGCGGCCGTGCTGGACGGGCCGCGCTCACTGGCCCTCGAACAAGCCGAAAACCGCCGCTACGTGCAGGAGTCCCTGCTGGTCGAGCTGCTCTCGCCGCGGTGATCACCCCGGTCGGCTAGCATCGGTCCATGGAGAAGCGCACCGCCGAGCTCATGGCCGATGAGAACGCGCGCGCGAACATGGCGGCGCACGAGTTCGACCACGAGTTCCTCGGCGCCCACCTGACCGACGAGCGCCGCAGGGCCGGGCTGCTCGGCGAGATCCGCGAGGCGATCTTCGGTGCCCAGGACGGCCTGGTCAGCACGCTGGCCGTGGTGAGCACGGTCGCGGGCGCCACCAGCGAGCGCTACCCCGTGCTCGTTGCCGGCATCGCTTCCGGACTGGCCGGCATCTTCAGCATGGCCGCCGGCGAGTACATCGGCAGCAAGAGCCAGCGCGAGATCTTCGACGCCCAGATCGTGGAGGAGCGTGAGGAGGTTCACCAGCGGCCGGGCGAGGCGGAAGCCGAGGTCGCCTTCATGTTCGAGGAGGATGGGCTGCCGCACGACAAGGCGCTTGGCGTCGCGCGGGTCATGGCCGAGCACCCCGACGTCCTGCTCAAGACGATGATCGAGAAGGAACTGGGCCTCACCGCGGAGGCGGGCCGCGGATCGCCGCTCCAGGGAGCGCTCGTGATGGGTGCGGCATTCGCGATCGGCACCGTTCCGCCCATCGTGCCGCACGTCTTCATCAATGGCGCGTCCGCCGTGATGGTGTCGGTGGCGGCCACGCTCGCGGTCCTGTTCGCCATCGGAGCGCTCAAGAGCCGGTGGACGCATCGAACCTGGTGGGGGTCCGGTTTCGAGATCCTGGTGATCGGCGCGATCGCCGGCATCGCCGGCTACTTCTTCGGCAGCATCCTCCCCGTACTCCTTGGAGCGCCCGAGGTCGCCGCCTAGATCCCCCTGAAGATCATTCCGGCCAGCAGGACCACGGTGGCCACGATGAACGACCAGGCGCCCAACGTTGCGGACGACATGCCGGCAATATCCGGGAGCGCACCCCCGAACGTTCCCAGCAGGCCGATCAGGACGAATGCCAGCGCGACGATGATCGTCGGCATTCGCGGCGCGAAGTTCATGCGCTGACCCATCCTCGTCAGATCCCCGGCAGCAGCGAGCCGACGATCAGCACTACGTGGCCGGCGAACAGGAAGAGCCAGGCGATCTCGGTCGTCACCGCGATGTCGGTTCCGATCGTCGACTGCACCAGATCGAGTGCCGCATTGACGAAGTCGATCGGGAAGACGGTGGTTGACAGCCCGACCACGACCAGCGCGAGCGCGATGATGACGGTGACGAGTCGAGGCGGATTCGGACGAGGCACGAGCGGCAGTATAGGGAGCGGCGTCAATCAATCCACGGTCAGAGCACCGACCATCCCGTACGACTCATGCGCCGGCAGGTGGCATATGTAGGCGAGGGTACCGGCCTCCTGGAATGTGATCGTCGTCTCGATTGTCTCGAGCGCGGGTACGCTCACCTCGGTCGGCGTATCCCCGTGACTCGCGTCTGTCCCATTGCGGTGCACCTCATGGAACGCCTCGTCCCCGATCAGCCACTCGTGGTCGATCGGGTCCTCGTTGACGATCACGAAGGTGACCGGCACCCCGACCGGCACGGTCATCTGCGCCGGGTCGAACGCAGAAAAGCTGATCGTGATCGTTGCCGTCTGCGCTGATGGCGCGCAGCCGGCGACCGCGGTCACGGCGAGGAGCAGTGCCGCGGCCACTGGCCACGCTCGATGAGGGATCATCAGGCGCCGGCAAGTGGTGGAACTCGACGGTTCCCGCCGCTGGTTCGACTGAGCAGCACCGGCACCGAGATCGCCAGAGCGGCTGCCAGCAGCAGATAGAGCGCCACCGGCGACTGCGGCGCGGCATTGTCGCGGAAGGGCGCATAGCCGGCATCGATCGGCGAAGGCATGCCGGCACCGGACGCGTCGATGGCGAGATCAAAGTCGAGCTCACCGGCCTCCGAATTGACGACCACCTTGGTCAGCCACGCCTCGTCCGGCACCCACTCCATGCCGACGTCGGAGCGCAGGTCGGCGAGCAGCGATTCGGTTGCCTCAGCGCTGTGGTCGAGGATGAGCCCGTCCGACTCGGCTAATGCGCCGGCCTTCGGCAGGAGCGCAGGCTCGATGTCGGTCAACAGGTACACATCGGCCTCGACGAGCTCGCCGTCGGCCTTACCGAGCCCCAGGATGCGCAGCGGCACCCATGGGTTGTCGGTCGGGATGGTCAGATGGACCGGCGTACCGTCACCGAGCGCCTGACCGCGCGCCGCGGCCGCATCGGCATCGAAGGCGGCAGCCATGAAGATGGGACTGCGATCGGCGTAAAAATCGAGGACTTCGGGCGCGTCGGGTGGGAGCCGGAAGCCATTGTTCCTGGCCCACAGGCCGACCTCGTCGCCGCCGCCACGCAGGATCGTGATGTCGAGCGCGTCGATCGTCGTCTCGAGCAGCACCTCTGCCTCGCCGGCCGCCGCTGAATCGGCCGACGCGGCTCGGAAGGCAAACTCGTCGACCGGATCGGTCTCGCGGATGAGGCGCTGGAGGGTCCAGTCGCCACCGCGGACCACGTCGGTCGGCACGCCAGGCAGCGGGGTGATGGATCCGAATGAGCCACCGCCACCGGCAAACTCGAAGGAGGTGACGTAGTGCTCGACGCCGTCGGTGTAGCCGGCGAAGGTAGTCGTGCGGAGCAGATTGACGGCTCCATTTGGACCGATGAGGCCGCCGCACGCCAGCGTGGGTGCGGCCGTGATGAGCAGGGCGGTCATTGCAACCGCGAGTGAAAGCCAGGGACGTCGCATCGACCGTCCTCCTGTGATACGGGGCGTTGGATCGATGCTGCGCAGCACCGCCCCTGACGCCCTCGCCGCGTCATCGGTTCCCTCTGAGGGTGTGGCTGAGGAGCGATTCCCACCCCACGGGCGTAACGGCCACACGGTAGCCAGACAACTCATTCGCCGTCTCAGCGGAACATGCGCTGCTGCTTCGCCAGGTCCAGGCGTTCGGGTGGCCCGTCGATGGCGTCGTCCACGGAGCGCAGGCGCTGGGCAATCACGTTGAGCACGGCGCCCTCCACCTGGAGCCGGCCATCGATCACCAGCAGTGGATGCCGATGCAGCAGCGCGCGGTGCGCCTGGTAGACCTGCGGCCGCAGCGTGACATTGATCATTCCCGTCTCGTCCTCGAGCGCGATGAACACGAAGTTCTTGGCCGTCATCGGATGCTGCACGCTCACCGCCAACCCGGCCAGCCGGATCTGGGACCGATCGCGTAGCGCGGCCGCCTGCGACACCGTGATCACGCCGCGCAAAGTCAGCCGCTCGCGGAACAGCTCGACGGCGTGGAGGTTGGGCGACACGCCGGTATCGCGGTAGTCGACGGCCACCTTCTCGGCATCGGTCATCGGCGGAAGCGAGGCGCCCAGCGCGCGCTGGGCGTCATCGGTCAGTCCAAGGGCAGGACGCTCGGGGTCGGCGTCGGCCATGGTCGTGCGCAGCTGCCAGAGGAGCTCGCGGCGGGGCGCATCGGTCCAGTCGAAAGCGCCGATGCTGATGAGCCGTTCGATCACCTGCTCGCCGAGTCCCGTTCGGGCGACGAAGTCGCGGACGCTCGCATAGGAACCGCGTTGTCGTTCGGCGTCGAGCACCTCGCGCGCGCGCTCGTCGATCCCCTTGACCTGGCGCAGGCCCAGCCGGATGGGGTATGCGTTGTCGGGGCCAGGTCGCGTGTCGTGCTCCCAGGCGGACTCGTTGACGTCGATGGGGAGCACCGCGATGCCGTGGCGCTTGGCGTCGTTGATGACGACCGCGGGCGAGTAGAAGCCCATCGGCTGGTTGTTGAGCACGCCGACGGTGTAGTGCACCGAGAAGTAGCGCTTGAGCCAGGCGTTGTCGTAGCTGACCTTGGCGAATGCCGCGGCGTGAGCACGAGCAAAGCCGAACTCGGCGAAGGCGGAGCACTTCTGGAACAGCGCCTCCGCGTCCTTCTCGGTCAGGCCGGTGTTCATGGCGCCGCCTACAAACCGGCCGCGCTCGGCCTGCATCTTGGCGTGGCTGCGAT
>JBPCKH010000226.1:0-3077 GCA_051004475.1 Candidatus Limnocylindria bacterium
GCTCCGCGTGACCCCAGTCGATGTGTGGCTCATCATCGTCGAGCGCAATGGCGCGTCGCTGGAGTTGCTTATCCAGCTTGGGGTGAATCGCGAAGCCACCCGGGACGGCGGAGAGCGATCCGTTCAGGTCGCGCAGCCGTTCCAGCGGCACCGCGGTGTCCGGTTCCGCGACTTTTTGTTGCGGGATCGCCTCCGAGCCGCGGTCGAGCTCGCCCTCGCTCTCGTCGGGGCCCTTGCGAATGGCAGCCTGGCGGGTGGAGAGGTCGCGCAGCGCCTCCTTTACCTTCGCCGCGGCGTCGTCGCCCGTGAGTGCTCCCGCCTCGACCAATTGGGCCTGGTACCGCTCGCGGACCGATGGGTGCTCGGCGACCAGCGCGTACATCGCCGGCTGTGAATAGGCGGGCTCATCGCCCTCGTTGTGTCCGTAGCGGCGGTAGCCGACCAGGTCGATGACGACGTCGTGCCCGAACGCCTGCCGGTACATCATCGCCAGCCGGGCGGCGGCCAGGCAGGCCTCGGGCTCGTCGGCGTTGACATGGATGATCGGCGCATCGAAGCCCTTCGCGAGGTCGGACGAATAGTCCGTTGAGCGGCCCTCCCGCGGTCCGGTGGTGAAACCGACCTGGTTGTTCGCGATCAGGTGCACCGTTCCGCCGGTGGCGTAACCGTCGAGTCGCGCCATGTTGAAGGTCTCCGCCACGACGCCCTGAGCGGCGAACGCTGCGTCGCCATGAATCAGCAGCGGGAGCGTCGAGGCCGGATTGACCGCTACCACCCGGCCGGATCGGTCTGTCTGCTCGGCGCGCGTGCGCCCGGTAATGACCGGATTTACCGCCTCGAGATGGCTCGGATTGGGCGAGAGCACCACGCGGACCTCTTCGTCGTCCGCGGTGAGATAGCCGCCCTCGGCACCAAGGTGATACTTCACGTCGTCCAGGCCGCCTTTCGGCGCCGTTTTCGCATCCCCGCCGGCCCGCCCGGCCTCGAACTCAGCGAGGATTCCTTCGTAGCTGACGCCGACGACATGCGCCAGGACGTTGAGCCGTCCACGGTGTGCCATGCCGATCATGACCTTGCGCGCACCCTGCTCGGCGGCGTCGCCGATGATCACGTCGAGCATCGGGACCATCACGTCCAGGCCCTCGATGCTGAACCGCTTCTGGCCCAGGTAGGCCTTGTGCAGGAACCGCTCGAGCGTCTCGACGCTGATGAGCCGATCCAGCAGCGCGACCTGGTCCTCGGCCTCCAGCGGCAGCCGATGCTCTCCTGACTCGATGACGCGCCGCAGCCAGACCCGCTCCTCGTGCGAGCCGATGTGCTCCACCTCGTAGGCGATCGCGCCGGAGTACGTCTCCTGGAGATGGGGCAGCGCTTCCGCAAGCGTCCGACCCGGAACGTAGATGCGCAGGAGCTCCGTCGGCACGAGCGCCATGATGTCGGGCGTCAGGCCCAGCGGTGCCGGGTCGAGCGCGGGGTCACCGCCTGGCTCCGCGCCGAGCGGATCCAGCCGCGCCGCCGTGTGACCGAAATGGCGATACGCCTTGACGAGCGCCATTCCGGCGGCCACCGCCTTCAGCCGTTCCAGGTCGTCGCCCTGGGTTGGCGCGATCGGGGGCGCCCCGGCAGCTTCGGCCGGCGAGGGCATCGGTTCATGGGTCGTCACGTCGGCGGCCCGCGCCCCGAGCGCTGCGAAGGCATCGGCGAAGAAGCCATCCTCGCCGGTCAGGAGTCCTTCGATGCGCCGCAGGAACATGCCGGACTCGGCGCCCGGGATGATGCGGTGATCGTAGGTCGAGCTCACCGTCATGCGCCGATCGCCGCCCACGTTGTGGATGGTGCCGGTTGCCACGATGGTCCCCTGGTTCGGCATCAGGCGCGGCACGCTCATCGTGGTGCCCAGCGTGCCGGGGTTGGTGAGGGTGATGGTGGCGCCAGCGAAGTCGTCCGCCGACAGCTTGTTTGCGCGCGCCTTCTCCACCAGCTCCTCGTAGCGTGCGTGGAAGCCGGCGAAGTCCATATCGCCTGCTCCCTTGATGACCGGCACCACCAGGAAGCGGCTGCCGTCCGTTCGCTCGACGTCCACGGCCAGGCCCAGGTTGATCGTTCCCGGATCGACCCGGTACGCCTGATCCTCGATGGTTGCGTAGTAGTGGCTCATGCTTCGCTGGTCGGTCGCGGCCTGGACGACCGCCCAGCCGATCAGGTGGGTGAAGCTCACCTTGCGCGGGCTGATCTGCTGGTTCAGCTCCCGGCGCCGTGCCTCCAGCGTCGCGACGTCGATGTCCCGGAAGCTCGTCGCGGTCGGCACGCCCAGGCTGGCGGTCATGTTTCGCGCAAGCGACGCGGCCGGTCCCTTGATCGGGGTTGCTCCCTCGGGAACCGATGATCCCGCCGGCGGCGCATCGGCCTGGGCCTGTGTCTGGGCCTGTGTCTGTGCCTGTCCGTTGCCGTTGGTTGTCTGGACTGCGGCCTTCGCCTTGACGGGCTCGAAGCCGCCGGCACCCGAGTCGAACAGGCCGCGCCATTGCGGCTCGACGCTCGCCGGATCGGTCCGATATTGCTCGTACAGGTCGGCGACGTAGCCCGCGTTGACGAGGTTCAGCTCGTCGAGGGTCTCGGTCGGCTGGTCAGAATCGCTGGGGGCCATGTCACCGTCAAGGATACGGTGCTGCGTGCGTCGCTGCCGTCCGCCCCGCGAAATATCGGTCATTCCCGACCCAGCAGTGCTCACGCGCATGAATTGACCGAATTATCGGTCGCCATCTCGCGTGAGCACCGCGCGCCAGTGATGCTCAGGCCGGCGACGCACGGAAATGTCGGTCGAACCCGGCCCACCACCGCGCAGCGTCTCTTGTCCATTGTCAAATTTGATGCCGGTGTCACGGTAGGCGAGCCATGGGGTCGCATGGGCCGCGATGCAGCAGAGCCTCACGCTCGAATCTGGCACCAGCGGCGATGCTCGGCACGCTCAGGTCCACCTGATATAGCTCCTTCTAGTTTCGCGGCAGCCGATGATGGTCGCGACCCTCGCGGGGAGACTGGTGTGCCGCCTTCCGGCTCGACCGTTGGCGTTAGTC
>JBPCKH010000227.1:0-6898 GCA_051004475.1 Candidatus Limnocylindria bacterium
GAACTACTCCCGTCACCTGGCCGGACGCGAGGCCGGGTCGCGACCCTGGACGCTGATCGACTATTTCCCGACCGACTTCCTGCTCATCATGGATGAGAGCCATATCAGCATTCCGCAGGTCCACGGCATGTACAAGAACGACCGAACCCGTAAGGAGATCCTGGTCGATTTCGGCTTCAGGCTGCCGTCGGCACTTGACAACCGCCCGCTCACGTTCGAGGAGTTCGAGGATCATTTCAGCCAGGTCGTCTACATGAGTGCCACGCCTGGTCCGTACGAGACAGAACGCGCCGACCGGGTCGCTGAACAGTTCATCCGTCCCACGGGGGTGGTGGATCCAGCGATCACGGTGCGGCCGACAACCGGCCAGATCGACGACCTGCTTGCCGAGATACGGGCAACCGTCGAGCGTGGGGAGCGCGCGCTGGTCACCACGCTGACCAAGAAGATGGCGGAGGACCTGGCCGACTACCTCGCCGAGCTGGGGATCAAGGTGCAATGGCTGCACTCCGAGGTGGATACGCTCGAGCGAATCGAGATCCTGCGCGACCTGCGCCTCGGCGTCTACGACGTGCTCGTGGGCATCAACCTGCTCCGCGAGGGGCTCGACCTGCCGGAGGTGACCCTGGTTGCCATCCTCGACGCGGACAAGGAGGGATTTCTGCGCTCGGGCGGTTCCCTCATCCAGGTGATCGGCCGCGCGGCGCGCAACATCGGGGGACGGGTGATCATGTACGCCGATCGCGTCACCGATTCGATGCGCAAGGCGATGGACGAGACCGATCGGCGTCGCGAGAAGCAGATCGCCTACAACCTCGAGCATGGCATCACGCCGGAGACGATCATCAAGGAGATCCGCAGCATTCACGAGAGCCTGCGTCGCGTCGCCGAGGAGCGCGCGGAGCTCCAGGTGGAGGGCAAGGAGCCGGCCGAGCTGGCGGCCATGACGGGACGGCTCGAGGCGCAGATGAAGGAGGCGGCTCGCAACCTGGAGTTCGAACGCGCTGCGGCGCTTCGCGACGAGATCCTCCAATTGCGCCGGCTGCGTGAAGAGCTTGCGGCGGCACCCGGCAGCATCCCGGCGGAGGTCTATGCGGCGGCGGCCGCGGGCGACGGTAATGGACGGGATGGGCGCCAGGGGCGCGAAGGTGGCTCGCAGGTCTTCAGCGTCCAGACGCGGCCGAATGTCATCGCGGCCGGTTCACGCCGCCGTCCGCCGAAACGGAGGCGGCTATGAGGATCGAGGTTGCCGGCGTAGCTCCGTCTGTATTCTGGCGCCAGAAGGGGCGAATCTAGTGGCCGGGACCATGCCGCACGCCATCTTCGTCGAGACCGATGTCGACGGACGCGGACTGATCGGCGCTTACGCAGCCGAACTCCCCGGGTGTGCCGTGTTCGCAGCGAGCGACGACGAGGCGACTGCGGCCATGCCGCGGCGCGTGAGCCGCTTCACGGCCTGGCTGCGCTCCAGCGGCGAGCAGCAGGCGGACTTTGTCGGGGACAATTGGTACGAGGTCGAACGAGTCCCGGCTGTCGACGGCCGCCGTGCCGCATTCACCCTCGACGAGCTGCCACCGAGCGACGCCGAGTTCGCGGCTTGGATGCGATGGCTGGAGCTGGCGCGCGAGGACCTGGCCGAAGCGCTGGATGTCGGAGATCCCGGTGCAACGGCCGAGCTGCTTGATGGCATCGAACGCCAGGACGTCGCGTTCGTGCGCGAACTCGGCGGCGGCGCGCCGGAGCTTTCGGCCGATCCGGTCGACCGGCTCTACGCGGCACGCGACGCCCTTACCGATGCGCTCACCGCCGCCGGCCCATACCAGGCTGGCGTGCGGCGGATGCTGCGCCTTGCGATCGCTGACGACCTCCGGGCGGCCGAGGCCCTCCGCTCGGCGGCGTGATCGACCTCGCCACTGCCGCGCCGAAGCGACTCCGCCACGCCGGGGAGTGGCCGACGCCGATGCCTCGACGCGCGGCTCCCGGCAGCGAGCTGCGCGCGGTCCAGGATGCGATGCCACCCTGCGACGGCGGCGCGGCACCGGTGCTGTCGGGCGACGGTCGAGAGCGCGCGATGCTCATCGGCCAGGCGCCCGGATGGCGCGAGATCGAGACCGGACTGCCCTTTGCCTGGGACGCCGGCAAGCGCCTCTGTGGATGGCTCGCGGCGGCCGGCATCACCGTCGAGGACTTCCGTGAGGCCTGGTACGTGACGAGCATCGGAAAGTGCTATCCCGGTCGTGCTTCTGGCTCATCGGTGGATCTGCCTCCGTCGCGTGACGAGATCGCGCACTGGACTCCGTATCTGCGTGAAGAGCTGCGCCTCGTCAAGCCAGACCTCGTGCTGCTGGTCGGCGGCATGGCGCATCGGTTTGCATTCGGTGCGCGGGTGAAGTTGGACGAGCTTGTCGGCCGAGAGCTCGCCTGGGATGGCGCGCCGGGCGCATCAGTCCTGTGCCTTCCGCATCCGTCCGGTGCGTCAACGTGGCTCAATGATCCGGCGCGGGTCGAGCTCTGGCGTCGAGGAGTCGGTCTGCTCCGCGATCGATGGGAGGGGTTGGAGCGATGACGCGCGACATTCGGATCGGCGTCCTGGTCCTTTCCGCGTTGGGTGCGTTCGTTGCATTCATGATCGTGATCGGGTCATTGGGAGGCGCCCGCCCGGATGTCGATCCGCTCACCGTTGATGAGGCGCTGTCCGCCGAATGGGGGACAGATGAGCTCTACGTGACCGGCTGGTACGCGGAACTGGATGATGACTGCACGGGTGACGAGGGAGGAGCCGATGCGTCCGTGGCATGGCTTCAACGAGACTGCCCGCTGCGCGTCCTCATGCCCGAGCAGCCATCCAACGATGTCACCCAGGAGGAGCTTCTGCGTGACGGCGTGCGACTTGCCGCTCCGCTGGGAAACGCGTTCCCGTCGCGGGCTGAGCCTGGTGGGCCGAATCTGCGTGGTCAGCAGCTCGTCTTCGTCGGACAGTTCGACGATGCGGCGGCTGAATCCTGCGTGCCGGAGCGCGTCGAGCAGTGCCGGAGCACGTTCGTGGTGAGTGACTACGACGAGCTCGTCCGCTAGGAAGAACCCTTGGGGCTGTGGCGCCGGGGTTTTGGATGCCTCAGGACGGCCTCGAGATCCGTCGCTCTGTCGAGGGAATCTTGCACGAGGGTGGCGCGGCGCGCGATTCCCGCGCCAGATCGAGGCCTGCCGTGCACGAAACGGGCTCCGTTGCGCGGTGCACGCCCCCGGGGCCTCAGCACAGCGTGGGAATCGCGCACAGGATCGGTTTCGTGTGGAATTGCCTCGATCCATCGGTCCGTTTCGTTATCCGCCAGTTGGCGATGAGAGTAGGGCGCGGCGGACCGGAGGCTCCCCCTCGTCAGCTGCCGGTCACCATGTCGAGGAGCCCGGCCTTTCGGGCGCGGTGCATGAACCACGCGAATGCGGCGAGGGCCACCGGGATCACGATGGCGGTCGAGATGGCAAGGAAGAGCATGACCGCTCCGTCAGAGATCCCACCGAGATCGCCGGGTGACCCGTGGCCGAGCAGGCCTCGCCGCGATGCCTCGAGCCACCAGGTGGTCGGGGATGCGTAGGCAATCGGGTGGAGAAATCCGGGCAGGATGTCGATCGGGAAGATGGCGCCCGACACCAGGTAGAGCGCGCCGGCGATCGCCTCGGGGTACGACCACGCCTCCTGGCGGAGCGAAAGACACCAGCCGGCCATGAAGACACCGAGCGCGATCACCGCCGTGATGCCCAGGACGAGGGCGGGCACGAGGTAGAGAAGGTTCGGTCGCAGGTCGACACCGAGGAAGACAACGCCCACGACCATCGTCAGGACGACCGCCACGAACGAGACCACGACGCGCGCCAGCGAGCGTCCAAGCAGGAATGGGAAGAGCGAGGTCGGCGTGACGACGACGTACTTGATCATCCGATAGCGCTCCCGATCCTCCAGGATCGACTGCACCAGCCCGCTCATCACGCCGAACACCACGTTCCAGAGCGCGCTGCCGACGATCAGGAACTGGAGGAACTCCGGGTTCTGTCCCTGGGTGATGACCTGGAACATGACGACCAGGATCCCTGCCGCGGCGATGGGCTTGGCCATGGTGTAGACCGCGAACAGGAACGGATCGGACCAGTTCGACTCGATCGCCCATCCCAGGCGGATGGCGGTCCGGAAGCTGCGCCATGCATCCGCCAGCGTCATGCCCCGCACCGGCACCGTGCGGTCGATCACTGCCATCGCAGCGTCAGGCGTCCTTCGCGCCGCGCGAGGGTCTCGAGGTAGCCGAGGGCCAGCCGCGCGGCGACCAGGAAGACGACGCCCATGGCCACGAGGATCAGGATCTCGGCCCCGACGGGCAGGACACCCTCAACGCCGCTATCGGCGAACGCAAGCTGGCGCATCGCATCGAGCCCCACGCCGAGCGGCAGGGTCGCGATCACCACACCCGCGATCGGACCGATGGCGCGCAGCGGGAAATTCACACCACCAAGGAAGTAGATTGGCTCCTGGAGGAGCTGAGCCAGGTGGAATGCCTCACGGCCCCAGAGCAGGAAGAGCGATGCGAAGAGCATGCCCATGCCGTAGAGCGGGATCATCGTCAGCAGGAAGACGCCGGCCAACAGGAACGGCTGCTGGATGTCATAGGTCACGCCGTAGAGCAATGAGCCGATGCCGATGACGGCCAGCGCGCGCGAGCTCGTCATGACCAATCCGCCGATGGCCATGCCGGCCAGGATGCTCATCAGGTGCATCGGCGCGGTGAAGTAGAGCTCAAGGTTGCCCTGGTCCTTTTCCCAGTAGAACTGCGCGGCCATCATCCAGACAACGTTGAGCCAGAACGAGGTCATGGCTCCACCGAGCACGACGAAGCCGATGAAGGACTCCGGCGCCTCGAGCGCGCGATAGACGAAGACGAAGGCACTCACCGCCAGGAAGGGCAGGAAGATCTCGAAGAAGAGCCACGACGGCTCGCGCGTGAGGCCGATGACCCGCGGGTAGGCGCGGCCGATGACCGCCCGCAGGTTCGTGCGGATGACACGGCCGGTCGACCAGTCGGCCGCCTCGCGCGGGTTCGTCGCCGTCGTCGATCCGTATCGGGTCATGAACTCGTCCCGTTGCCGTCCTCGTCGCCGAAACCGCGCCCGACGAGCTCGACGAAGACATCCTCCAGGCTCGGTTCCGACTTCGCGAGGCCAACGAGGTGCGCTCCGCGCTCAGCGACGGCGGTGACGAGGCTGGTCAGTGCCGAGTCGTCGGCGAGAGCGACCTTGAGTGCGACGCGATCTGAGCCCGCGCCATCGGTCATCTCGTCGTCGGCACGGACTGCCGAGAGGACGCCCGGCAGCGCCGCGATCCCGGCGATGCCACCGTTCCGTGGCAGGCGATCGAGCTCGAGCCTGAAGATGGACTCTGCCTGGACTCGGCGGCGGAGCTCCTCGGGCGTGCCGAGCGCCAGGATCTTGCCGCGGTCGACGATCGCGATGCGGTCGCAGAGCTGCTCGGCCTCCACCATGTAGTGCGTGGTCAGGAGAAGGGTCCGCCCTGGCGCGGCGGCCTTCCAGGAAAGCGTGTGCTCGCGGAGGTCTCGCGCGGCGGCAACGTCCAACCCCAGGGTCGGCTCATCGAGGAACAGGACCCACGGGTCGTTGAGCAGTCCGCGCGCGAAGTTCAGCTTCTGGCGCTGGCCGGTCGACAGCGTGCGTACCTTCTGGTCTCGCTGCTCGGTCAGGCCGGTGATCTCGATCAGCTCGTCGACGCGTCGCCACCCCTCGCGATTGGGCAGGCCGTAGAACTGGCTGAACATCCAGAGTTGCTCGCGCGTGGTGAGGAGTCCATAGCCGGACTGCTCGCCGCCCGCCACCATGTTGATGACGCGGCGGATCTTCGAGGTCTCGCGCACCACGTCGAAGCCGGCGATCTTCGCGGTGCCGCTCGTCGGCAACAGCAGCGTGGTGAGGATCTTGATCAGCGTCGTCTTGCCGGCGCCATTGGGGCCGAGCAGCCCGAAGTATTCGCCTGGCTCTACCTCCAGGTCGACGCCGTCGAGGGCGGTCACGGGGCTCGGTTTGGCCTTGTACACGCGGGTCACCCCGCGGGCATGGATGGCGAGTTCGTCAGGCATCGGAAAGCAGCACGTGCTCAAGGGGAGAGGCGGGCGGGAGCGGGATGGTAGCACCGCTGACCGTCCCGGTGAATACGTCATCCGTCGCGCCTGGCGTGCCCGACCCGTCCGAATCCACACGAGGCGTGCGTTACGTGCGCCAAGGACCCATTTGGCCGATCCTATTCACACCTGGCGTGATACAGGACGCTTCAACGCGGCGTGTGGCGCAACACCGGTCACCGGGTGTGAATCTGGACGGTTCAGGCAGCCGAGGCCATCAGCTGGAGCTGGTCTCTCCATCGCACTGACCGGGGCCATGCTCGCAGTCCGCGGAGAACAGACCGGCTCCGGCGATCGAGAGGAGCGCCTCTCGCATCTCGTACTCGCTGGCACCAACGGGGGCGCATTCGAGCGCTGTCTCGACGCGCGTGGCGAGCGTGGCACTCAATGCCTCCGTGGCGGCGAACGTGCGCCATTGGCCATCACCTTCCCAGATGATGATGCCGCATCCCTTGACCGCCACAGAAAACATGATTCCGCCGCCCTTCGTCTGGGCAACACCCGGGCCGATCGTCACCAACCGCGGTGCCAATCGGCCCGGACCCCCCGTATGTCTCCCCCAATTCCCCCTCGTCGGCACCCGTACCGATGTCCCAGTACCATGCGCCCGCAACAACGGCGTGACAACGGTGACTAACCAACCTCATCCCGACAAGTCCGCCACACTTGCTGCCGTTCGTCCCGGTACGGCAGGCCCAGGGAAGACAAACCGAACAGGCGTT
>JBPCKH010000228.1:0-4014 GCA_051004475.1 Candidatus Limnocylindria bacterium
CCGCGAAGCGGTCCATGCCCCGCTCCGCCGGACCCTTCGCGAGCTTCTCGCCGAGAATGTTGAACGTGCTGCCGTGACATCGGCATTGGAAGCGCTTCACCGACTCGCACAGGTTGGGGACCATGCAGCCCAGGTGGGGACACTTCCGCCACAGTGCGATCATCTCGCCGGCGCCCGGCGCGGTCACCTCGGTGGGCGATCCGCCGGCCAGCGCACGCGCCGCAGGGACGTTGACGAGGAAGCTGCGGGCAGCCGCGACGGCGTACGGGTAGCCCTCGGCGAACTTCGGCTGCGCGGCGAGGATGTCAGACATTCGGCCGACACGAAAGGTCGCGCCGAGGCCCTCGCTGATGTTCGGCCACAGGAAGGCGAGAGAGCCGCCGATGAACTCGAGTGACAGCAATCCAATACCGGTACCCAGCATGCGCCGCATGAAGGATCGGCGGCTGAGGGTGCGAGCGTCAAGCATCGGTTTCACCTCGGTGGAGCTGGAAGCATGAGGCGCCTCGCACGCCTGGCGGGCAAGGGTCGGATGTCCCCCTTCAGCCGGGACCGAGGCGGCAATACTCACGCGGCATTGTTGTCGCCTCCGTGACCCGGAAGCGCTCATCGCGAGCGTCGAGGATCGCGGGCCAGTCGACCGCTGAGGCCAGTCGCTCGCCATGGGCCGCCAGCTGGCCGACGCGATCGACTGCATCGAGGCCGATCTCCCGATCCAGCTCGAGGTCGAGCCGATAGAACGGCGCGGCCGGGTAATGGCGATGCACCAGCTCGGTCTGCTGCTCGGCCGGCGAGCGCAGCATCTCTGACAGGAGCCAGCCGACCCACGGCCAGAGCCAGGTCGGACGCTCCCGACGCAGCAGTTTGCCGGTGCCCAGGCTGACGACCAGCGTGTCCGCGGGCTCATACGCATGCGTGTAGTCGAAGGCCTCGACGCAGGCCTGGTAGACCGGATTGCCGGCCACCCCGATGCCGCCATCGATGAGATCACCGATCGGCGTAACGGGCCACGGCCGGAAGTACGTCGGCGCGGCCGCCGAGGCAGTCACCGCATCGGCCAGGCGGAAACCGCCGGCGCGGCAAGAGTTGGCCGGGTTGTCGCGCACGAAGTACCACGGCATCCCGTCGACCAGGCGCTTGGCGGTGATGAGCAGATCGACCGGAGCATCGTTGAGCGTCCAGTCGCGCGCATCGGCACCCAGCTCGTCGCGGATCAGCGCGTGCAGTTTCGCAGTGTCGTAGATCGTGCCGGTGACGAGACGGCGCAGGCCGCTGAGCAGCGGCAGGCTGCGGAACACCTCCGGCGAGCGCTTCGCGTATAGCGTGACAAGCCGCTCGGCGGGGATGCCGGCCGCAATGCCTGCGGCCAGGACCGCTCCGGTTGAGGTTCCCGCGATGAACTCGAAGGTCTCGCGCGTCGGCCGACCGGTTACTCGCTCGAGCGCCGCCAGCAGCACCGCCGGGATGATGCCGCGCACGCCGCCCCCGTCGATGGTGAGCATTCGTCGCATGCCTCATCCTGACGCCCGCCCGTGACATCCGTCTGTCGCGATCGCGAGATGCCGCTTGCGCGCTCAGCGATGCTCGAACGGCAACGGGTTCGAGGGCGCACGCTCCGCCATCGGGGACCGATCGGTTGCACCGCGGAGCTGCGGCGCGGGGGCACCGTCGCCGCCGCTCACTCGATGACGGCCGGCCCCAGCAGCAGCGGGGAGCCGAGCTTTGCCTCATAGCGTGGACGGAATCGTCCGGCGTTGTACATGGCGTCGACATCGAGCGTCCGAGCGCCGAGCGATCGCTCGGGAAGTGGCGCGTGAGCGTACTTGCCGTCGCGGATGGCGACCATGCGGCCGAACTGGCCGTCCGCCAGGAGATCCACCGCAACGTTCGCGAACGTGATCGCCACCATCTGGTCGAGGGCGTCGGGATCGCCCGATCGCAGGTCGTAAGTCAGGTCGGAGTGCACCGTCTCGACGCCGGTGCGGCGCTTGAGCTCATCGGCCAGCGCCGCGCCGACATCGGTATTGTGCCGACGTCCGTATGCGTCGCGATCCCCGACCTCATGGAGCTCGCCGCCCTCCCAGATTGCACCCTCGCTGGCGATGACGAAGGCGTATCCCGACGGGTTGAGGCGTCGATCGTCGGCCAGGATCCCGGCCAGCGCGTCCAGGTCGAACCGCGCCTCGGGGATGACACAGCGAGCGCTCGTGACGTAGGCGGCGTACCACGCCGTGTAGCCGGCATTCCGGCCGAAGATGCGGAAGACGCCGATGCGCTCGTGGCTGCCGAGCGTCGTGCGCTGGCGATTGATGAACTCTTTGGCGCGCGTGACGGCGGTCGAGAAGCCGATGCAGTACTCGGTGCCGTGCACGTCGTTGTCCATCGTCTTCGGGATGGCGATCACCGGGAAGCCTTCGCGGCCCAGGCGGGCGGCATAGCTCAGCGTGTCGTCGCCGCCGATCGCGACGAGCGCATCGATGCCAAGCCTCTCGAGGTTCTCCAGGATTAATGGGGTCAGGTCGTATCGGTCTCCATCGGTCTCGAGGCTGGCAATTCGTGTCGCATCGAGGTGGTCCGGCAGCGCGCTGCGGCCCATCGACGACGGGCTGGTGCGGGAGGTGTGGAGCACCGTGCCACCGGTTCGGTCGATCGCGCGCGTGCTTGCGCGATCCAGTGGCCGCAGGTAGCCGCCGCCATCGTCCCGGCTCGTGTCGACGTGGGTCAGGCCCTGCCACCCCCGCCGAATGCCGACCGCATCCCAGCCGACCTCGCTCGACCGATAGACGGCGCTCTTGATGACCGAGTTAAGGCCCGGGACATCGCCACCGCCGGTAAGAATCGCAATGCGTTTCATGACTGTGGGGGCCATGCTGCCAGATCGAGGAGCGTTTGTGGGATGGGGGCATTTCTGGCAGAATGACCGCCTGCAAATGGAGTCCCGCTCTGTGTCCTCGACCCCCACTTCTCAGCGGCGCTACGTGACGTGGCGGCTGCCAGATCGCCACTTCAGCAAGGTCCATCTCGTCGGCGAGCCCGGCTCGACCATCTGCGGTCGCGCCCTGCCGCGCGCCACCGGCCAGCCAAAGGCGCCGATTCCCGAATCGGAGATGTGTCCGGACTGCGACGCGCGGGGTTGACCTGGGTTGCGCTGACCCGCTCCCAATGAATCCTCCCCCGACCGCCCACGATCTCGGCGGTCGGTCCGTTTTCTCCAGGCTCGCCGTTCCCGCCGATGCCCTGGTCCTCCTGATCGGGATCTCGGCGAGCGGGAAGAGCACCTTCGGGCGACGCCACTTCGCCCCGACCGAGATCATCTCGTCCGACGCACTGCGAGCCATGATCACCGACGATCCCACCGCGCAGGAAGCAACCGATGACGCATTCGACCTGCTCCACCGCATCTTGGCCATGCGACTGCATCGTGGCCGCCTGAGCGTCATTGACGCGACGAACGTCGAGGAATGGGCGCGGGCCCAGCTCGTCGCCGCGGCGCGCCGCCATCGCCGCCCGTCGGTGGCCATCGTGCTGGGTCTGCCGCTCGCCGTCGCGCTCGAGCGAAACGCGTTGCGTGCCGCACCACGGCCACCACCGGCTGCCCTGCGACGACAGCAACGCTGGTTGCATGACTCGATTGCCTCCCTTCCCGACGAGGGCTTCACCGCCGTCCACGTGCTCCATTCGCAGGACGAGATCGACGCCGCCCGCGTCGAGCGCTCAAGCACGCAACAGGCACCCGCGCGCTGACCTGGAGCAAAGGCGAGCGGTCAGCAGCGATTGTGCCTGGGTTGTCCATCGTGCCGGCCGGCTCGCCTTCGCTCCATCTCGCGGATTGCGCACTGGGACGCACATTCCGCAAGTTGAGCTCTCTGCGCTCGCGCGACATGCGCGCAAACTGGCAATTGCTGCGACTCGGGCAGAAGCGGCGAGCCGGGCGCAGCGAAATGTCCCGAAGGAACAAGTCACTCAACTGCGATGACCGAAGCCACCACTGCCGTCCGACCGCGCTAACCGAAG
>JBPCKH010000229.1:0-10160 GCA_051004475.1 Candidatus Limnocylindria bacterium
GACGACCGCTGTTCGCGCCACACGTCGGGCGAGCCGATGACCAGGTCCGGGTGGATCCGCGCGCGGCCGTCGCGACAGCCTCGGCAGGCGTTGCAGGGCCGATGCAGCGGATCGGCATCGGCGCAGAAGAGGAGAGCCAGGAGGTCATCGACGAACGCGTCCTTGCCGGAACCCGCCGGTCCATGGACGAGCAGGGTGCGCCCGACGCGGCCACGCTCGGCCGACTGGCGGCCGATCCGGCATGCGGTGACCTGCCCCACGCTGAGGAAGCCCGGCGTCGTCGTGCTCTCGATCACGCGCCGAGTATAGGATCGGTGACAGCGACGTTCAGTTCGCCGCGCTGATGTGGCCGGTTTGGCCGACCGTGGCGCCGCCTCTTCGCGCCGCGGCGCAAGTAACCACGACGTTCACCCTGATCTCGATTTGTTCTTGCGCTCGGGCGCAAACCATGGACCTGATTGCGGCTGATCCGCCCTGATTCGGCCCCACCCTCGTGGTTGCTTGTGGCGGGGCGCTAATTTGAGCGACTCTCGAACCAGTGGCACACTTCATGCACCCCAGATGGCCGAACCACAGGAGGAAAGCCATGCCGCCAAGTCCGGCATCAACGGCCGACGATATCGCCGATTCAATCCGATCAATTATTGACCGCGTCGCTGACGCGAAGCTCACCCAGGAGATGACCAGGCGCGGGCAGGATGTGGCCGGCGTGATCGCCGATCGCGGCGCCGATGTGGGCGACCGCGCCCACGACGTGTGGCGCGAGACCCAACCGATCCGCCGCGACGCCGTCAAGCAGGTATCACGCGCCACCGGCGATGCCGCCAAATGGTCTGATCAGACCTGGCGCAAGTCGATTCGGCCCGCCCTCAGAGACCTCTGGAAGCAGCGCACGGTGGCCGCCAGTGCCGCGGGTGCCGCCGTTCCCGTCGGTCGCGAGCTTGTTGACTCCGCTGCGGTGCGCCTCGGCCTACGGCAGCGTGAGGAGCGTCACTGGGGCACCTTTTTCCTCGGCCTCGCGCTCGGCGTGGCCGCCGGCGCGATCATCGCGTTGCTGACGGCCCCGAAGCGTGGCAGCGAGATGCGCCACGAGCTGGGCGCGAAAGCGGACGAGGTCCGCAGCGAGATCAGCGCCCGAGCCAAGGACGCAGAGTGGGTCCCGATGTTCCAGCGCGATGAGCAGACCAACGGGAACGTCGGCAACGGGAACGTCAGCGACGCGTACGCCGACGCGTCCGGCAGCGTCCACGAAGCGGCCGCCGACACGGGGTCAGCCACGGACAGTGCGACGGACCAGGCCGCGACCGATACGGCCGAGGCGATCAACGAATCCTACGAAACAATCGACCGCGAATCCAGGCCGTAGGCGATTGACATCGTACGAGGGCCGGCCCATATGGGTCGGCCCTCGTTTCATATGATGGCCTCGCCCGCCTGTTGTCACATAACGCCGACACGGTCGGTGGATGGCAGCTTCATGACGCCGGGCAGCAAACGGCCGCCCTAGTTTGAGGACGTACCTCGGGGCTTGCGAGCGGTGCGGAACCGTCCCCAGATGCCCTGTGGCTCCCCGTCTCCCTGGCCCTCAGGCGCCGAAGCGTCGCCACCGGTCCCGGCATCGTCAGCCTTGGCTCGGGTCGAGCGACTACGGGCGGGCTTCTTCGCAGACTGCGCATCGGTGGGAGAGCCCTCGTCCGCCTTCGCCCTGGTAGTGCGACGACGGCCGGGCTTGGGGGCCTCCTCGGACGAGGCATCAGGTGAAGTCTCCGACGAAGGATCGGACGGAGCCTCGTCCCTCGTTGCGCGCGTCGACCGACGTCGTGCGGGCTTGGCCGCCTCCGCGGATTCGCTCTCAGCGGCCGGAGGCTCGTCCTTCTTGGTGCGTGTCGAACGACGGCGTGCCGGCTTGGGAGCCTCCTCGGACGTGGCCTCGGTGGGCGGAATCTCCAATGCAGCGGCATCCTCGCTGCTCAGGCCGAGCTCGGCGAGGGTGGCTGCATCGGCCTCCTCGAAGGTGAACTCACGATCCTCGGTGTTGCCGTCAAGCTGGCTGAGGTCATCGAACTCCTGCCAACCGATCTCCTCGTCGCCTGACTCGGAGGCCGCCGGCGTGGTCTCGTCCTCGCGTCGAGTTCGACCACGGCCGCGACCGCCACGACGACGGCGACGGCGGCGCGCCTCCGGATCGGCATCGACAGCAGGGTCGGCCGCGGTGGTCGAAGGTATCACGCGCTCGTCGCCCGGATCGGCAGCCGCAGGCGCGTCCGAAGTCGAAGTGGGCGATACGGCTGGAGCGGCGGCCGGCCGGCGGTTCGTCCCGCCGCGTCCACGTCGCGCACCATCGGATCCGCCACCCTTGAGGGCAGCAAGGGCGGCCGCGGCCACGGACGGTGATGCCTCTCGAAAGCCGAACTCCGGCGTAACCTCCTTGGCCGGCATCTCGGGCGCGCTCATGCTGTCACGCACGGCGCGGCCCTCCTTCCGGCTGATGGAGGCGACCTTCATGATGTCCATGAACTCATCGGCAACGGCGATCAGATCGGAAGAGGTGTTCGGCTTGAAGCTGATGACCTCGCAGCGCACGCCTTTGTCCTGGAGGGCCTTGATCGCCGGGGCGAAGTCGCCATCGCCGGACACGATGACAGCGATATCCATCCGATCGGCGAGGCGGAAGAGGTCCACCACCAGCTCGATGTCGAGGTTGGCCTTCATGCGGCCGTCACCGAACTTTCGGATGTCCTTGATAACCGGCTTGTAGCCGTTCTTGCCCAGGAAGTCGATGAACTTACGCTGGTTCTCGTTCTCCGGGTCGAGCCCGGTATAGGCGTAGGCGCGAATGAGGTCGCGGCCCTTGGTGGCGTGCTTGAGCAAGGCGACGTAGTCGACGTCGACATCCTGGCCTCGAGCCGCGTAGTACATGTTGGCGACGTCAACGAACATCGCCACGTTCTTGCTCACGATTGAGCTCTCCTGTTGTCGTTTGATATGGCCGATGCGGGTGAATGGCTCAGCCGATGTTTCTGCCGAGCGTCCTTCCGCGGCTCGCGAACCCCAGTCGCTTCCAGAGCGACGGTTCTGCGGATGCCAGCGGTTCGGGAACCTCCACGCGCGTACAACCTTTGTTTCGTGCCGAGGTGGCGAGGTGCTCGACGATGGCGTCGGCAACCTTCCGCGGATCGGCGGCGCCCAGCAGTGATGACTGCTCAATTCCCAGCTCGTCGATTGTGCCGACGAAGGGACCCGACCGCACCGATGGCCTGATGGCGAGGACTCCCACGCCAACCACGCGTCGCTCGATCTCGGCGACGGCAACCGTCGCGGAGGGAACGAAGAGCAGATTGCGCAGGTAGTCGACGTCGTAGCGTGCGTCTCGCTCGTCGTCATTACGCGCACGAATGCGGAGAATGGCGTCGAGATCGGTGAGACGGGCGGTTCGGACGTGTACCTCCACGAAAGCCTCTCGGGAGCGGTTCGCAGACAGCGTACTGCGGGACGACCCACGCTGAGGATACCACGAATAACGGTGAACCTCCCAGCGCCGAGTGTCGTACTCCTTTCACACGCTGCGGAATACGTATTGCGCCGTGTGCTGGGGCGCCGCTATGATGCCGCGCACCTTGTCACGCCGGGTCCTGCGCATGGGCGAGGTCCCCGAGCACATTCACTGGAGGAAGAATTCTATGCAGAAGTACACCCGATGGAGCGTCATCTTCGTCGTGCTGATGCTCGTCCTCGCCGCATGCCAGAGTGGTGGCGGCGGCACGAGCACGGAGCCGAGCGCTGAAGAGAGCACCGAGGAGAGCGCGCCGACAAGCAGCGAAGGTGGAGGTGGCGGGTCAGCCGCCGACACCTGCGAGGCCGATGAGTTTGGATGCATCGAGGTGGCCGACGGCGAGTCGATCCGCATCGCGACCGCACTGGTCATCAGCGGCCCGGACTCCAATCTCGGCCTCGACGCCCAGTACGGGGTGGAGGTCGCTCACGAGGAGCGACCCGAATCACTCGGCCACGAAGTCGAACTCGACTTCCAGGACGATGGCTGCAGCGCCGAAGGCGGCACGACCGTCGCCCAGTCGCTTGCGTCGGACACCACGATTGCCGCGGTGATCGGCACCAGCTGCTCGAGCGCCGGCGTTCCGGCGGCGGAGATCCTGAGCGGCACGGGCATCCTGCTTCTCTCGCCGTCGGCCACCGCGCCCGGCCTGACGCTGCCGGATGCACGCCAGCCGTTCTTCTTCCGAACGGCGCACAACGACGAGATCCAGGGCGCCGCGATGGCGGACTTCGCCTTCAACGTGCTGGGAGTGCAGACCGCTGCGACGATCCACGATGGTGGGCCGTACACCGAGCAGCTCCAGGCTGTGTTCGCCGATGCGTTCACCGAGCTTGGCGGAGAGGTCACCGGGACCGAGGCCGTTGATCCGAAAGCGACCGACGTCAGCGGACAGCTGACCGAGCTCGCAGCCGGCGAGCCGGAGTTCCTGTTCTTCCCGATCTTCACGCAGGCAGGTGGCCAGGTGGCTCGCCAAGCCGGCGAGACGGAGGGCCTCGAGGACACCATCCTCGCCGGCGCCGACGGCCTCCTGAGCCCCGCCTTCATCGAGGCGGCCGGGGCGGAGAACGTGGAGACCATGTACCTGTCGGGTCCGCAGGCGGACTTCGGTGATCGCTACCAGGACGAGTTCCTGCCGGCGTACAGCGACGTCTCGGGCGAGGAAGAGCCGATCTCGGCCTTCCACGCGCACGCTTACGATGCCTACAACATCGTCCTCGACGCCATCGAGGAAGTCGGAATCGAGGAGGACGGCACGCTGTTCATTCCTCGCTCCGGGCTCAGGGACTTCCTGGCCGAGCTGTCCGAGTACGACGGCCTGACCGGTAGCCTGACCTGCAACGAGAACGGCGACTGCGCCAACTCGACCATCACGGTCCGCGAGGTCCGCGAGGGCGAGTTCGTACCGATCTGGAACTCCGTCGACGGCGACCTCGAATAGCGAGCCGATCGACCTGACCATGACTGTCAGGGTGGGGACGCGTCCCCACCCTGACATCGTTTATCCGGGAGTCCGCCGACCAGCATGACCCGACGCATCTCCCTCGTCACACTCACCCTGTGGCTCGTCGCCGCGGTAGTGCTGGGCGCCATGATCCTCGGCTCGATCCTCACGCTGGCCGAGGGCCGCTTTACCGTCACACAGTGGCGAGACCTGATCATCAACGGCCTCGCCCTCGGCGCTGTTTATGCGCTGATCGCGCTGGGCTACACCCTCGTCTACGGCATCCTCTTCATGATCAACTTCGCACACGGCGAAGTGTTCATGGCCGGCGCGTTCACGGCCTATTTCGCGGCCGATGCGCTGTCGGATGCGGGGCTGATTGACAGCAACCCGATCCTCGCGCTGGCGATGATCTTCGCGGTCGCCATGCTGACCTCCATGGTCATCGCCGTGCTGCTCGAGCGGATCGCCTACCGCAGGCTGCGCAACGCGCCGCGCCTGGTCCCGCTCATCACGGCAATCGGGGCATCGCTCTTCCTGCAGTACGCGTTTCGCGGCCTGTACGGGAGCGGCGTGCGGTCCTACCCGAACGTGCCGCTCCTCGACGGGACCTACGACATCTTCGGCATCCCGGTGCGGGCGACCCAGGCGATGGTCATCCTGAGCGCGATCGCGCTGATGATCGCCCTGTGGTTCCTCATCAACCGCACGCGCACGGGCCGCGCCATGCGCGCCGTGTCCGAGGACCGAGAGACGGCTGCGCTCATGGGCATCGACGTGAACGCCACCATCGTCCGCACGTTCGCCATCGGCGGCCTGCTGGCCGGAGCGGCCGGCGTCCTGTATGCGCTCATCTTCAGCCAGGTCTTCTTCGCGATGGGCTTCATCCCGGGCATCAAGGCATTCACGGCGGCGGTGCTGGGTGGCATCGGCAATATCGCCGGCGCGATGATCGGCGGATTCGGGTTGGGTATCCTCGAGCAAGTGGGGCCGAACCTGTTTCTCTCGGGCTACGGCGTTCCCGGAGCGAACCAGCTGCGTGATGGCATCGCGTTCGCTGTGCTCGTCGTCGTCCTGATCATCCGACCTACGGGCATCCTGGGGAGGAAGGAGTCATGACCCGCGATGCGCTCCTCGCCGCGATCAAGGTCGGCCTGATCGCGGGTGGCGCGATGGTCTTCCTCGTTACCATCGGCTTCCTCGAGACGGTCGCCCGCCGCGAGGTCCTGGTCGACACGCTTTCCCTGAGCACCGTGATGGTTGCGGCTGTGGCGATCATCACGGGCGTCGTGGCCGCCCGCCCGAGCGCCCGGGACCCGAAGCCGACGCTGCAATCGGCAGCGCTGCGCGGACTCGTCGCCGGCGCCATCGCGGCACTGCTCATGGCGCTCCACGCCGTTCTGGCGGACACCATCAACCTCCGGGATATCTTCGTCAACCTCTCACCCAGGTCCATCGAAACGGTGACGTTCGGCCTCGGCACGCTCAGCGGCGGCGCGGTGCTCATCGTGAGCGGGGCGCTCTTCGGAGCCCTGGGCGCGATCCTGCGCGTCCTGCCGCCGCTGCCGACCCGCATGGTCGTCGTGGCCGGGATCTCGGTCGTGGTCCTCAGCATCATGGAGCAGGTCTTCCGCGTCATGCTGAGCGAGCTTGGGCTCGACGCGGTCGCCGGCTTCTTTTACCGCGGTGGAGCCCTGACGATCCCGGGAGCCCTCACCATTACGGTCGTGGCGAGCGGGCTGGTGTGGCTGCGCCGCGCCTCGCGGTCACCCGTTCGAGCCCAGCTCGGCCGGATCGGCAAGCCGAGGGATCGGCGCGCGAGCCTGATTCTCTACGCCGTCGTGGCCGTGGCCCTTCTCGCCCTGCCGCAGCTGGCCGGCCGATTTCCGAGCGACGTGATCGGGACTGCCGGGCTCTACATCCTGCTCGGGCTTGGACTCAACATCGTGGTGGGCTACGCCGGCCTGCTCGACCTGGGCTACGTCGCGTTCTTCGCCATCGGCTCCTATTGCGTGGCGCTCCTGACCTCGCCTCAGTCATTCCTTGCGCTCGAGCTCAACTTCTGGCTCATCCTGCCGCTCGTCATCGTCATCGCCGCGGTCGCGGGCGTCGTCATCGGCGCACCGGTCCTGCGGCTGCGCGGCGACTACCTGGCCATCGTGACGCTCGGCTTCGGTGAAATCGTGCGCCTGCTCTTCCTCTCGGACTGGCTGAGCGAGTGGACGAACGCCGGCCAGGGAATTCTCGGGATCCCGGGGCCGGCCCTGCCGGGCCTGGACTTCCCGACGCGCGCGCCCGAGGACATGTACTACCCGATCCTGGCTGCCTGCGTGCTCGGCGCAGTGGTGGCGTATCGCCTTGCCCACTCGCGCGTGGGTCGGGCGTGGAATGCGATGCGCGAGGACGAATCGGTGGCCGAGGCGACCGGCATCAACACCACTAACTACAAGCTGCTCGCCTTCTCGCTCGGCGCGGTCTTCGGATGCCTGTCGGGCGCGCTCTTCGCCACTAAGATCGGGTCGATCTTCCCGCACAGCTTCGAGATCCTCGTCTCCATCACCGCACTGGCGGTCATCATCCTCGGTGGCATGGGCAGCATTCCCGGCGTCATCGTCGGGGCCTTCGTGCTGGTGGGGCTGCCGCAGTTCCTGCGCGAGTTCGACGAGTACCGGCTCCTGGTCTACGGCGCCGTGCTTGTGGCCATGATGCTCCTGCGACCCGAGGGGCTGGTCCCCAGCGCCACCCGTCGCCGCGAGCTGCATGAGTCGGCCGAACCCGACGCGCAGTACGACGAAGACGCCGGCGCGGAGACCGGTAAGCCCGCCATCAGCGGAGGGGCGGCGTGAGCGACATGCCACGCACCGCCCCGGCCGAAGCGGCCACCGAGAGCGGCTCCGACTCGATCGTCGAGGTCACCAACCTGACGAAAGCATTCGGCGGCCTCGTCGCCAACCGGGACGTCGACTTCACGATCCCGCGCCGCTCGATCGTGTCGCTCATCGGCCCGAACGGTGCCGGCAAGACGACCCTCTTCAACCAGATCAGCGGCTATTACCAGCCGACTTCGGGCACCATCCTGTTCGACGGCGTCAACATCGTGGGGCTGGCTCCGAACGACGTCGCCACCCTGGGGATCGGCCGCACCTACCAGAACATTCGCCTGTTCGCCGACATGACCGTGCTCGCCAACGTCATGGTCGGACGCCATGCCCGGCTCAAGAGCCAGTGGTACGAGGTCATCCTCGGCCTGCGCAAGGTGGAGGTCGAAGAGGAGGAGACGCGGCAGCGCGCGCGCGAGCTGATCGAGCTGGTGGGGGTGCCGCGCCGCTACGAGCACGACCTCGCCAAGAACCTTCCCTACGGCGAGCAGCGCCGGCTCGAGGTGGCGCGCGCGCTGGCCAGCGACCCCAAGCTGCTCCTGCTCGATGAGCCGACGGCCGGCATGAACCCAGGCGAGACGGCCCGCATGACCCAGTTCATCGGCCGTCTGCGCGAAGAGCTTGGCCTGACGATCCTGCTCATCGAGCACGATATGAAGGTGGTGATGGGGGTCAGCGAGCGAATCACCGTGCTCGATTACGGCGAGAAGATCGCGGAGGGATCACCGGAGGAGATCCGGACCAATCCGCGCGTCATCGAAGCCTATCTCGGCAAGCAGGCGACCGCATGAGCCAGACCGATACCGCCGGCGCCCCGCTCCTCGAGCTGGACGAGATCCACGTCTTCTACAACAACATCGAGGCGCTCAAGGGACTTTCGATGACGGTGAATGCCGGCGAGATCGTGACCCTCATCGGCTCCAATGGCGCCGGCAAGAGCACGACGCTGCGAGCGATCAGCGGCTCGCACAAGCCGCGAACCGGCTCGATCCACCTGCGCGGGAAGCCGATCCACAACATCCCTGCGCACGAAGTCGTCAAGCTCGGCATCGGTCATTCGCCGGAGGGTCGACGCGTCTTCAGCCGCATGTCGGTCTACGAGAACCTCCAGATGGGCGCCTTCAGCCGCGGCCGTGAGCGGATCGAGGACGACGTGACGCGTGTCTACGACCTCTTCCCACGCCTGAAGGAGCGGCGCACGCAGAAGGCGGGCACCATGTCCGGCGGCGAGCAGCAGATGCTGGCCATCGGACGTGCCCTCATGGCCCAGCCGACGCTCCTGCTCCTCGACGAGCCCTCGATGGGGCTCTCGCCGATCCTGACCGAGCAGATCTTCGCGATCATTCGCGAGATCAACGGCCAGGGCACCACGGTGCTGCTCGTGGAGCAGAACGCCCTGATGGCCCTGAATGCCGCGCACCGCGGCTACGTGATCCAGACCGGAAAGATCATCCTGGCCGACACCGCTGCCAATCTTGCCGCCAACGAGCAGGTTCGTCAGGCGTACCTCGGCGAGATCTAGGTGCGGCGCGACCCGTCGCAGTACCGTCCCGACCTGCGCCCGATGCTCATCCTGGCTGCGCTCCTTGTCGCGATCGTGGTCGGATGGCTGGTGATCGGGCCCCTGATCCTTCCCGATCCGGTGCCCGCCGCTCCCGGGGCGAGCCTCGACGGGCGCTGGACGCGAACTCCGGAGGCTCCGCTCGCCACCACGCTGACCCTTGACAACTCGATGTACGCGCTGTCAGGCGACCTCGCGTTCAACGGCTCGGGTCGACTGGCCATCGACGAGGACGAGTTGTCGCTGATGGCGGACCCCGGCTGTCCGGACGCGATCGGTCGCTACCAGCTCGAGCTCGGCGACATCGACCGCTACGGGCTGTTGCCCGAGAACCGGGCCCAAATCATGTCCCTCATGCTTATCGAGGACGACTGTGCTGACGGGGCACGCGCCGCGACGCTCGTGGAAACGTGGGTTTTGCGCACCAGCCGGCGCGGTGACGTCCACGGCATCTGCGATCCGCCGAACGAGGAAGCCGCCATCACCGGCCACTGGCCCGAGCCATCGGGGTGCAGCCAGCCATAGTGGCGCGTCATCGGTCCGCCTGCGCCTGGACGCCGAACACGACGACAACATCGTCGAGCGTGGCGGACTCCACCGTCGGCGGGAAGCAGCACATCGTGAACTCGCCAGGGTCGTACCGAACCTCCGACGTGCTGAGATATCCGAGCGCCCTCCCGTCCGCGTCGAACGCGAATGCGCGCGCGACAGCCGACCCTGACC
>JBPCKH010000230.1:0-5628 GCA_051004475.1 Candidatus Limnocylindria bacterium
GACGCGCTCGCGCACGGGACGGGGCGGGGCGTCGCGAGCATCGAGGGTCTGGCTCATTCCGAGGGCGAGTGTAGCGTACCGATGCCGGACCTCCGGCTCGCCCGGGCGGTATGGTGTGAAGATGAACGACTGGCAACGCGCGGATCGGCCGAGGCGACGAATCGGCCTCGGCGTGGAGGCGCATGCCACGATCGGGTCAACCAACGACCGAGCCCGCACGCTCCTCGATGCACGGGGCGCGGAGGGTCGGGCCATCGTCACGGAGCAGCAGACGGAGGGGCGCGGTCGTCGGGGCCGGCGCTGGCTCTCACCGCCGGGGCGCAACCTGATGGTGAGCGTGGCGATCAGACCGCGGATCCCGGCCGCGGATTCCTGGCAACTCGGGATGGGCGTCGGCCTGGCGGCGCGCACGGCGTGCGCGACGATTGTTCCGGTCGGGTTGAAGTGGCCAAATGACCTCGTCGCGGCCGATGGCGGGAAGCTGGGCGGACTGCTCATCGAGACCACTATCGAGGGCGACCGAGTGACCAGCGCAGTCATCGGCATCGGGATCAACGTCAATTGGCCGCGGTCACAGATGCCACCCGAGATCGCTGCAGATGCGGCATCGGTCGGTGAGCTGGCCGTCCGGGAGATCGACCGACCCGAGCTGCTCGGGACGCTGCTGGATGCGCTGGATGCCGAGCTGATCGCCATCGAGTCCGGCACTTCGCCGTTGGCGCGCTACCGCAAAGCGTGCATCACCCTCGGGACGGACATCAGCGTCGAGACTGCGGGCGGACGGCTGGAGGGTCGCGCCGTGGCGATCGATGAGACCGGAGCCCTGGTGGTCGAGACCGCGAGCGGCCCGGTGGCCCTGACGAGCGGCGAGATCGTGCGGCTGCGCGCGGAAGCGCCGGCATGAGCGCCGATCCCAGGCCTGCCGGTGATCGCCGGCAACCCGACCCCGATATCGACGACGTCCGCGCCGCACAGGCGAACCGCGCCGAGTTCGGAGTCCTGTATCGGCGCTACCTCGAGCGGGTGTACGGCTACTGCTTCTACCTGCTCGGCGATCACCACGACGCCGAGGACGTCACAGAGCGGACGTTCATGGCCGCCCTCGATGCCGTCGATCGCTTCCGGGACGAAGGCGCAACCTTCCGATCGTGGCTCTTCCGCATCGCGCATAACCAGCTTGCGAACGCGCTGCGGGCACGCAGCCGGCGTCGGACGGAATCCTTGGACGGGATGCTCGAGCCGGCCGCCGCGACGGGCGATCCCGCTCGGATGGCGAGCCTGGCCGATGAGGCCCGACGGCTGCGTGTCGCGGTGGCATCGCTCTCAAACGATCGCCGCCAGGTGGTGATCCTGCGCTTCGTGGACGGCCTGACGACGCGCGAGATCGGGGTTGTCCTGGGGCGTAGCGACGGAGCCGTGCGCGTCCTCCAGCATCGCGCCCTGCGGGAGATCGCAACACTGCTCGAGCGTGATGGCAGCATCGCGAGCGGCTAATGGACCCTGGGCGAGCGGTGAACCCTGCGCGAGTGGCTAATGGACCCCTCGGCCCGGAGTGGGGCCAGGCCGGAAATGGTGGAAATTTCGGTGCGTCAGCGTGGCCGGTGCGCGGGATGGCCTCCAGTGCCAGCCATGAACGGAAATATCGGTCGAACCCAGCCCACGAGGGGTGCCCGGTCCGGACATGGCCGGTGTTCCGGCGGTGTAACGTTGCGCACTTCGCGGTGTTAGCAGGAGCGTGATGAGCCAGGCCCCGTCCGCCGCCGAGCGCCTTGATCATGCGATCGACGGCATCCTCGACGGACTCTCCCCGCGGATCGCGGCGGCCGCAGCCGGTGCGGGCGCCGCGAAGCGCCCGCTCATCGAGCTGGCGGGGACCATGCGGGCGACGCTCGTGCCGCCACCGGTCGGCATCTACTACGAGGCTCGGGTCGCCGCGCGACTCGCGACGCAACAAGTTCGCGACCCGCTGGCGTGGGTGCTTCGCCATCCCGGACGCCTGATCGTGACAGGCGCGGTGGGATCGGCCGTCGGGGTCGGCGTCACCGCCTATGCCGTCTGGCGCACCAGCCGTCGCGCCTCGGGCGTGCATCGGCTCCTTCACCGGTAGCTGGACGAGGAGAATCGATTGCCGATCAAGTTCCCGTTCAGCCGCCGTGCCGCGCCATCGGATGCCTGGACCAAGTGCCCGACCTGTGACGCGCAGGTCTTCAACAAGCAGCTCGAGCGAAACCAACGCCTCTGTCCGTCATGCGGACACCACTTCCGTATGTCGGTCGGCGAGCGGATTGACCTCCTGCTCGACCCTGACAGCTTCGAGGAGCGAGACGCCGGCCTCACGTCCGTCGACCGGCTCGGCTTCCATGACGACCGCTCGTACACGGATCGCCTCGAGGCGTCTCGCGTCAAGACAGGCCTGCGGGATGCGGTGGTGTGGGGGATCGGCGCAATCGAGGGCCGTCGCGTCGCCATCGGCATCTTCGACTTCCGCTTCATGG
This sequence comes from Candidatus Limnocylindria bacterium, assembly GCA_051004475.1. GTDB lineage: Bacteria > Chloroflexota > Limnocylindria > QHBO01 > QHBO01 > JACDBZ01. Next base: position 2,496 of record JBPCKH010000230.1, read on the forward strand.
GGGGCAGCATGGGCAGCGTGGTTGGCGAGAAGCTCGCGCGCTGTTTCGAGACCGCGTTCGCCGAGCGGATCCCGGCGATCGTGGTCAGCGCCTCCGGCGGAGCGCGCATGCAGGAAGGTACGCTTTCCCTGATGCAGCTGGCAAAGACCACCGCGCCACTCGTGCACCTCGACGCCGCCGGGGTGCCGTTCGTCACCGTTCTCACCGATCCGACCACCGGCGGCGTGCTGGCCAGCTTCGCCAGCCTCGGCGACGTGATCCTGGCCGAGCCAAAGGCGCTGATCGGATTCGCCGGCGCGCGGGTGGCGTCCGATACGGTCGGTGAGGAGATGCCGGAAGGGTTCCAGAGCGCCGAATTTCTCCTGGCACATGGCTTCGTGGACGCTGTCATTCCCCGGTCCGAGCTGCGCTCCAGCCTGTCGCGCCTGTTGGCACTCCTGCCGGTTGCGGCCGTGGATGACGGGCAGCCGGCGGCGCTCGATCGTGCCTGGGGTCCGATCGGAGCCTTTTCGGGCCTCGCCGAGCGGCTCGGAGGAGCGGTGAGCGAGACGATCGGCATCGACGTCGAGGCACCGACGGACGGCAATGGCCAGGGATCGTCGGCGGCGCGGATTGGCCGCCGCGAGGACGTCCGATGAGCGACGCGCTCAGCCTGGCGCCGGCGGATTCACCGTCGCCGGAGGCCAGCGAGGAGGCATGGCGCCGCGTGCAGTTGGCGCGACATCCGCAGCGGCCACGAACGCTCGACCTGGTGGGCCTCATCTTCGACGGTTTCTTCGAGCTGCACGGCGATCGTGCATTCGGCGATGATCCTGCCATCGTCGGCGGCCCCGCAGCGCTCGACGGCGTGCCGGTGATGGTCATCGGCCACCAGAAGGGGACCGATACCGAGTCGAACATCCTGCGCAACTTCGGCTCGCCCCATCCGGAGGGATTCCGCAAGGCGCAGCGGTTGATGCGGCTGGCCGATAAGCTCGGCATGCCCATCATCACCTTCCTCGACACTGCCGGCGCGTTTCCCGGTCCGGCAGCTGAGGAGCGAGGTCAGGCCGAGGCGATCGCATCGAGCATCAAGCTGATGACCGGGCTCCAGGTGCCGATCGTGGTGATCGTGCTGGGTGAGGGAGGCTCCGGCGGCGCATTGGCCATCGGTGTCGGCGATGTTGTCCTTGCGCTCGAGAACGCGGTCTACTCCGTGATCAGCCCGGAGGGCTGTGCGTCGATCCTGTGGCGGTCGCGTGACGAGGCGAGGACCGCGGCGGCCGCGATGCGGATGACCTCCGAGGATCAAGTTGATCTGGGCGTGGTGGATGCCATCGTGTCCGAGCCGGGCGAGGGCGCTCACACCGACCACGCGGCCACGGGACAGGCGTTGAAGGCGGCGATCATCTCGGCCATGCGCCGCCTCTCGGGCCGCGAGACGGCCGAGCTGCTCGCGACCCGCTATGCTCGGCTGCGCGGCATGGGTGCGTATCAGGAAACCGGTGCAGGCAGTCCGGCGCGCCCGGATGTGCCGTCACTGCGACGCCGAATCGGCCGAATCCTGCACCTGCCGGGCGTTCCGCGCCGGCCGCGATGGAGCGAGATCTGGCCCGGGGACAACGCGGACGACGAGAGTGAGAGGGGCGCATGACAGACGCGGACGATGCCATCGCGGCAATCGCGCGAGCGGCCAGTGACCTGGTGCCACAGTTGACGGAGCGCCTGGTTCGACACGACCTCGGGGAGATCGAAGTCTCGTCGGGTGACCTGCGGCTGCGCGTGGCCCGGGCCGGCTCGTCCACCGCCGCGCGCGAGCCTGCCGGCCAGGCCGCCGCCATCGGTATCTCGCCGGCGGCGAGCACCCCGGCGGCCGGCGCTCAGGCATCCGTTGACGTGGCATCTCCTGCGGTCGGATTCTTCGTGTATGCCGACGGCATCGGACCGGGACTGGCGGTCGAGAAGGGAGACGCCCTCGGCCAGGTCGAGATGCTTGGCATCAGGCACGACGTGCGCGCGCCACGGCAGGGCACGGTTCGCCATCTCGTGGCCGAGAGCGGCGAGGCGGTCGAGTACGGGCAGGTCGTGCTCGAGCTCGATGCCCAGGAGGTAGCCCGTTGAGGCTCGCCCTGCTCTTCAGTCCGCAGGGATCACAGGTGGTCGGCATGGGACGCGAGCTGGCAAAGCACTCCAGCTCCGGACGTGCCACCTTCGAAGAGGCCGATCTCACGCTTGGCTGGTCCGTGAGCGGGGCCTGCTGGGACGGTCCCGCCGATCGGCTCAATGACACACGACAGACACAGCCATGCCTGCTCGCCACCTCCGTGGCTGCCTACCGGGCGCTCATCGAGCGCGTCAACATCGAGCCGCGCCTGGTTGCCGGTCACTCGGTTGGCGAGTACGCCGCCCTCGTCGCGGCCGGCGTCCTGGACTTTGCGGCATCACTGCGCCTCGTTGCGCGACGCGCCGAGCTGATGGCAGAGGTCGACGCCGACGGAGGCATGGCCGCGGTGCTCGGTCTCGATCGAGATGCGGTCGAGGAGGTCGTGGCCAGCGTGGGCCGCCCCACCGAGCTGGTGATCGCCAACGACAACGCGCCCTGCCAGGTCGTCATCTCCGGCCGCCGGGATGCCCTCGCAGCGGCCGAAGCCCCGATGCGTCTCGCAGGTGCGAAGCGAATCGTGCGTCTGCCGGTGTCCGGCGCCTTCCACTCGCCGCTCATGGCGGAGGTTGCCGCTGGGCTGACATCCGCCTTCGCGAGCGAAGACTGGCGCGATGCCCGCGTTCCGGTCATCAGCAACGTCAGCGCAGAGCCATTGACCGACGCCGTGCGCATCCGCTCGCTGCTCGCCGAGCAGGTACGGTCACCGGTCGAGTGGGTGCGCTGCGTGGAGCGCATGTCAGACGAGGGCATCGATCTCGCCATTGAATGCGGCTCCGGCAGCGCGCTGACCGGGATGCTCAAGCGGATCACGCCGGGCATGCGTACGGCAACCGTCGTCGACCTTGCGAGCCTGGAGTCCGCCGCTCAGCTCCTCCGCTCTGGCGCCCCGACGCCGGCATTATCGTGACCGTGGTCAGCAAGATCCTCATCGCCAACCGTGGCGAGATCGCCGTCCGCATCCTGCGCGCCTGCCGCGACCTGGGGCTGCCG
>JBPCKH010000231.1:0-4083 GCA_051004475.1 Candidatus Limnocylindria bacterium
GCTCTGGCCGTAGAAGGACTTCGGCGCGCGCGCCATCGGTCAATGCGCATGACGTGGCGCGGAACCGGCCGACGAGCGCCTGCACCTCGCCGTGACGCACCCCATCGGAGAGCAGGTTTGCCTCTCCAACGAAGCCGGCAACGAATCGGTTGACCGGCCGCAGGTACAGTTCCGATGGCGTCGAGACCTGCTCGATGCGACCGGCACGCATGACAGCCACCCGGTCACTGATCTCGAGCGCCTCACCTTGATCGTGCGTGACGAAGAGCGTAGTTGCTCCGGCGCTGCGCAGGATCTCCCGGACGTCGACTCGCAGCTGCGAGCGGAGCGTCGCGTCGAGGCTGCTGAACGGCTCGTCGAGCAGGATCAGGGCGGGGTCCGGCGCCAGGGCACGGGCAAGCGCCACGCGCTGCTGCTGACCGCCGGACAGCTCGTGCGGCATGCGCCGCTGGAGTCCCGCCAGACCGACGAGGGCAACGAGCTCGGCGATCCGTGCCTCCCGGCCGCGACGCCGGAGACCGAAGCCGATATTTCCGGCGACGTCGAGGTGCGGAAAGAGCGCCGACTCCTGAAAGACCATGCCGATCCGTCGCTCCTCAGGCGCCAGGTGCCGCCTTGGGCCGGTGACGACGCGCCCACCGATTTCGATCCCGCCACCGTCCGGCCGCTCGAACCCGGCGACGAGGCGCAGCAGCGTCGTCTTGCCACAGCCCGAAGGCCCGAGCACGGCAAGGAATTCGCCGCGCCGCACATCGAGGTCGACGGCGTCCACCGCCGTCACGTCGCCGAAGCGCTTCGTGAGGGCCAGCGTCCGGAATGCGAGCTGCGGATCGACGGTCGGCTCAGTCATGCCCGTCATTGTGACCTGCGGCCGCTCGATGGTCGCCGTCATCGATCTCGCTCCTGGCGCAGCACGAGGGTCAGCGACACGGCTGCCACCACGACCATCAGCAGCGCCGGTGCGGCTGCTCGCGCGAAGAAGCCCTCACTGGTGGCGCTCCAGATCCGGACCGCCAGGGTGTCGAAGCCGGTCGGCGCGAGCAGGATCGTGGTTGGCAGCTCCTTCATAGCCGTCAGAAAGACGAGCGCGCCGGCGGCCGCGAGCCCTGGCCGGATGATCGGCAGCGTCACCTCGCGCAGTACTGCGCCCGAACGTCGCCCCAGCGTGCGCGCCACCTCCTCGATGCGCGGGCTGACCTGAAGCAGCGATGCGCGCGTGATGCCGACCGCTTCGGGCGCGAAACGGACGAGGTAGGCGACGAGCAGCAGCGGCAGGGTCTGATAGATTGCGGGCAGGAACCGAGCGGCGACGAAGACGAAGGCAAGGCCGATGACGATCCCGGGCAGCGCGAACCCGGCATAGGTCGCCCGCTCGACGATGGCCGAGAGGATACCGCGGTGGCGGACCGCCAGGACGGCGACCGGGATCGAGGCAAGCACGGCGAGCAGGGCCGCCAGCCCCGAGGCGAGGACCGAGTTGAGCGTGGCGTCGAGCACAAGCGTGAGCGGCTCTCCGGCAGCCAGGCCACGGAGCAGCCAGAACAAGATCGTGCCGATCGGAACGACCACCGCCAGAGCCACGATGAGAAGACAGAAGGCCAGCGCCGGCCAGCGCCATGGCCCCAGGCGCACGATCGCCGCCGAGCGGCGCGCCCCACGACCCGAGCCATGGTAACGAGCGCGCCCGCGCAGCCGGGACTCGGCGAGGAGTACGCCCGCGGTGCATGCGACCAGCATCAACGCCAGGACGGCAGCGAGGGTCGGGTCGAAGCTGGCGCGGTACTGGACATAGATCGCGCGCGTGAACGAATCGAACTGGAGGAGGCTCACCGCCCCGAAATCGGCCAGGGCGTAGAGGGCCACGAGCAAGGCGCCAGCGGTGATCGCCGGGCGCAGCTCGGGAAGCGTGACCGAGAAGAAGGTGCGCCACGGTCCGTGGCCGAGCGATCGGCTCACCTCTTCGTACGCGGGGTCCAGGCGCAGCAGCGCGCCGCGTACGCTGAGCACCACGTATGGATAGCTGAAGAGCGTCAGCGCCAGGGCGGCGCCCGGAAAGCCGTAGAGCTCGGGCAGACGAGCCACGCCGATCGGCTCGAGGAGTGACTGGAGCGCGCCTCGCGGGCCGAGCGCGGCGACGACGGCATAGCCGCCAACGTAGCTCGGCACGACGAGCGGCAGGATGGCCAGGATCGTCCAGCCCCGTCGCCACGGAAGATCGGCTCGGGTCGTCAGCCAGGCGATCGGGACGCCGATCAGCACCGCCGCCGTCGTGACGGTCGCCGCCAGCAGCAGCGTGCGCCCCAGGACACCGATAGTTCGATCGCGCAGCACGAGCCCGAGCGCGTCATCGCTCGAGCCCGCAAGCAGAACCAGATACGCGATCGGAAGCAGACCGAGGAGCGCGACGAGCAGCCCTGCTGCTGCCAACCAGGTCGGCGGAGCGGGGCGGGAGGTGCCGGTTCGCGTGACCGCGGGTGGGGGTGCGACGGTCTCCATCGGTCTCCTCAGAGGATGCCGACGTCCTGGAGCAGCTCGAGCGTTCCCTCGAGATCGGACAGATCGGACAGGTCGATTTCGGGCGTTCCGATCTCGTCAAGCGACGGCATGTCGGCATCGGGCTCGACGCCCTCGATAAGCGGATACTCCTTTGTCTCGCTGGCGAAGTACTCCTGCGCTTGGTCCGAGAGGAGGAATGCGACCAGCTCACGGGCGGCCTCGTCGTTCTCGGCCGTGTTCAAGATGCCGGCGCCGGCGACGTTGACGAGGGCACCGGGGTCTCCATCGGTCAGGAAGAAGTTTGCCGCTGCAGCGTCCGGATCCTCCTCGAGACGCTGCATGAGGTAGTAGTGATTGATGAACGCGACGTCCACCTCGCCGGCGATCACGGCGTCGAGGGCGGGGTTGTTGCCTTCGTAGACGCTTGGCACATTGGCCTGGATGCCCTCGAGCCACTCGCGCGCGCGATCCTCCCCTTCGATCTCGCGTAGCGCGGTCACGAACGACTGGAACGAGCCGTTCGTCGGCGCCCATCCGATGCGTCCCGACCACGCCGGGTCAGTGAAGCCGAAGATGGAGTCAGGCAGATCCGCCTCGGACAGGTTGTCGGTGTTGTATGCGACGACCCGCGCTCGCCCGCTGACACCGACCCACTCGCCATTCGGCGACTTGAAGCGCTCGTCTACCGCTCCCAGGATCTCTTCGGGCAATGGAGCGAGCAGGCCCTGCTCCGCGACCGCACCGAGTGCCCCGGCATCCTGCGCGAAGAACACGTCGGCCGGGGAGTTCTCACCCTCGGTCAGGATCAGGTTCGCCATCTCGGCGGTGTCCCCATAGCGGGCCTCGACCTCGATGTCGGTCGCTTCGGTGAAGTCGACGAGTAGCGGCCCGACCAGCTCTTCGCTGCGGCCGGAGTAGATGGTCACCGTGCCTGCCTCGGCGGCCTGGGATCCGGCAGGATTTGAGATGGTGGGGTCCGCGGGATCGGCTGCGCAGGCGGCGAGAAGGAGAATCAGGGCCGTCGCGGCCGGTAACAGGCGACGCAGGTGGTTCATTCGAAAGAGTCTCCCGTGCAGTTGGCTCGACGGTAAGTAAGGCTAGCCTTACCTTTTTCGTTCGTCAAGCCGAATCACGGAAGAATTAGTCGGAATTGCAGTGTGCGCCGGGCGGTATGTTGCGTCAACGTCCGAATTTCACATGGGGCGTGCGTTGCGCGCGCGGAAGTGGCCTTGTACCGTCCTGGTTCACGCGGAGCGTGAATTCGGACGCTCCAACGGGCCAGCGGCGGATGCAGTGGTCACACCATGTGAAACGGCACGCTTCGCCCGCCCATGGTTGGGCGGTCACGCCTGGGTCAGCCGTCGGGGTGCGGTCCGCCCTCGCCAAGCTCTTCGGCGGTGAGCACGTGGTCCGCCCAGTGGTCGTGCATCCAGGCGAGGTGCTCCCCGCGCGAATCAACAATTCGCATCGTGTCCCAGGCGGGCATCTCCTGCTGCTCGATGATCGTCATCTTCGCCGGGTCGACCTCGTAGATGTGGTCGAAACGCTGGATGACGTCATCGGTGATGCGCCGCGCCTCCGGAGGCT
>JBPCKH010000232.1:0-3045 GCA_051004475.1 Candidatus Limnocylindria bacterium
ATGCGCTCATGACCACCGACCCGCAGGGCATCATCACCGACGTCAACAAGCAGATGGAGGCGCTCACTGGCTGCACCCGCGACGAGCTGATCGGCGCGCCGTTCAAGAGCTACTTCACCGATCCGGAATCGGCCGAGGCGGCCATCAAGCAGGTGCTGGCGGAAGGCAAGATCACCAACTACGAGCTCACGGCGCGCAGCAGGGACGGCCGGGAGACTGTCGTCTCCTACAACGCGGCCACCTTCCACGACCGGGAGAGGACACTGCAGGGGGTGTTCGCGGCCGCGCGCGACATCACGGACCGCAAGCAGGCGGAGTCAAGGCTGCAGCAGACGGTCGGCGAACTCGAGGCATTCAGCTACTCGGTCTCGCACGACCTCCGGGGGCCGCTGCGCAGCATCGACGGGTTCACCCAGGCGCTCGTCGAGGATTACGGCCCTACGCTCAGCGGCGACGCCAAGCGCTACCTTGACCTGGTGCGTGCGTCGGCTCAGGAGATGGGTCGGCTCATCGACGACCTCCTGCGCTTGTCGCTCATCAGTCGCAGCGAGATGCGCCGCGAGCCGGTCGACCTCTCAGCGACGGCGGAAGCTGTGATCGCCACGCTTCAGGGCAGAGAGCCGGATCGTCACGTGGCCTGGCAGATCCAGCCAGGCCTCCACGCTGTGGGCGACCCGCCGCTGCTCCGCGCCGCGCTCGAGAACCTGCTCGCCAACGCCTGGAAGTTCAGCGGGAAGAAGGCGGATGCATCCATCGAGGTCGGGCGGACCAACGGTCCAGTCCCCGAGTTCTACGTCCGCGACAACGGCGTCGGCTTCGATCCGGCCTACGCCGACAAGCTCTTCGGCGCCTTCCAGCGCCTCCACGCGAAGACAGAGTTCGAGGGTACCGGCATCGGCCTCGCGACAGTGCGGCGCGTCGTCCGTCGCCACGGGGGCGAGATCCGGGCCGAAGCTGCGCTCGGCGCGGGCGCGACCTTCTTCTTCACCCTGGCGGACGGAAAGGAGCGACCCTCATGAAGAGCGAGACCGAGCGGACGATTCTGGCGATGAAGGGCGAGACCGAGCGGAAGATCCTGCTCGTCGAGGACGAGCCTCGGGACGTGGAGCTCACCCTGCGCGCCTTTACGAGGAACAACATCACGAACGAGGTCGTCGTCGTCAACGACGGCGTCACGGCCCTGGAGTACCTGCAGGGCACCGGCGCCTACGCCGGCCGGGACCCCAAGGACACGCCCGCGGTCGTGCTCCTCGACCTCAAGCTGCCGAAGCTCGATGGTCTCGAGGTCCTCCGCCGCGTGCGGGCCGACCCTGTGATCCGCCGGGTCCCGATCGTGTTGCTCACCTCCTCGAGCGAGGAGCAGGACAAGATCAAGGGCTACGACCTCGGCGCCAACAGCTACATCCGCAAGCCGGTGAACTTCGCGGATTTCCAGGAGGCGATCCGGCAGCTCGGCCTGTACTGGCTGGTGCTGAACGAGACGCCGCCCAAGTGAGCGCCCAGGCCCCCACGCTCCGCGTGCTCATCGTCGAGGACAGTCCCAGGGACGCCGAGCTCACCGTCCGCGAGCTGCGCACGAGCGGTCGGGAGATCGCCTGGGAGCGGGTGGAGAGCGCGACGACGCTGCGCGAGGCGCTCACTCGAGGTCCGTGGGACGTCATCCTCTGCGACTACCAGCTACCTGGTTTCGACGCCCTTGGCGCGCTCGCGCTGGTGCAGGCATCCGGGCAGGACATCCCGTGCATCATCGTCTCGGGCGCCATCGGCGAGGAGACCGCGGTCGAAGCGATGCGCGCCGGCGCGCGCGACTACCTGATGAAGGGCAAGCTGACCCGGCTGAGCCCCGTCATCGACCGCGAGATCCGCGAGGCGCGGGGGCGCGCGGATGCGGCCGCCGGGGCGACCGCGGCAGGTGTAAAGCTCGACCAAAGCCGCACGCTTCTCGAGGCGTTCGCCAGTAGCCTCGATGCGCTCATCGCGACAGCAGTCGATGCGGGCGAGGGCGGGTTCGAACGATCCCTGCAGTTCGCCGTCGATTCAACACGCGAGGTCCTGGGTGCGCGCTATGCGGCGCTCACCGTGCTCGCGACCGCCCGCCGCGAGGTTGCATCGTTCGTGCACTCTGGCATTGACCATGAGACGGTGCTGCGGATCGGCGCACCTCCAACGGGCGAAGGCCTCCTGGGGGTCGTGATCGAGCAGGGAGCGGCGCTCCGCCTGGACGATCTCCAGGCCGACCCACGGGCCGAGGGCTTCCCATTACATCATCCGACGATGGGCATGCTGCTCGCCGTGCCGGTCGGCAACCCGCCCGACGTCCTGGGTCGCCTCTTCTTGGCCGATCGGCTCGACGGCACGGCGTTCACCCCTGAAGACGAGCGCATCGCGGTGTCCTTCTCCACGCTGATCGCGGCAGCGCTGCGTCACCCGGAGTTGATCGCCGAAATAGGTGGGTCCCGCAAACAGTTCGAGGGGCTCTTCCGCCAGAGCCCCGTGGCGACAGTGATCAGGCGCGCGAGCGATGCCGTGATCTACGACGCCAACGATGCGTACGCCGCCGTCACCGGCCACGCCCGCGACGCGCTGGTGGGCAGTACCGCCGCTGACCTGGGCATCTTTACGCCGGAAGAGATCGAGCGGGTCGACGCGACATCCCGCGGCACCGGCCTGCTTGAGGGCGCGATGCTGTCACTCCACACGCTGAGTGGAGAGATCCGTCAAGTCCGAGCCACGACCGTGCCGACCCAGATCGATGGGCAGCCATATTTCATCGTCAGCCTCGTCGATGTGACGGACCAGGCTGCGGCGGAAGCGCGCCGGCTCCACGACGCGAGTCACGATCGCCTCAGTGGCCAGCTCAACCGGAGGGGGCTCGTCGACGCGGTGGAGCACGCCATCGCGGAGGCGAAAGGCGCCGGCGCCTCGTTCGCACTCATGCACATCGACATCGACCGGTTCGCTGATGTCAACGCCGGATTCGGCTATGCATGTGGCGACGAGCTGCTCCAGCTGCTGGGATCGCGTCTGGCGGGAACCATTGGCGAG
>JBPCKH010000233.1:0-20589 GCA_051004475.1 Candidatus Limnocylindria bacterium
GCCTGACGCTCACGACGGACGCGACATTCGTGCAGACGCTGTTCGAGGCGGTCTCGGCCTTCGGGACCGTGGGCGCCACCACCGGCATCACTCCCGACCTGACCGATCCCGCGCGCCTGATCACGTCATTCGCGATGTTCGTCGGTCGTCTCGGACCGCTGACACTGGTCCTGGGGCTGGCAGCGCGAGCACGGCCGATGCCGTATCGCCCGGCGGTCGAGACCGTGCGCATTGGCTATGCTCAACATCCATCCAATTGGGAGGCAACATGGCGGGAGAGCAGGTGGTCGTGATCGGTCTTGGCCGATTCGGCTCGTCGGTCGCGCGCGAGCTCGAGCGACTTGGTCACCAGGTCCTGGCCATCGACCGCAGCGAACAACAGGTCAATGACATCGCGTCCGATGTCACGCACGCTCTCCAGCTGGATGCGGCCGATGAAGAGGCCCTGCGGTCCGCTGGCGCAGCCGATTTCAACAGCGCCATCGTCGCGATCAGCTCGGATGCGGAGCCATCGATCTTCGCCACCATGGTGCTCAAGCGGCTCGGCGTGCGCAACGTCATTTCCAAGGCGGGCAGCGTGCTCCACGGCGAGATCCTGGCGCGCGTCGGGGCCGACCGGGTCGTCTTTCCCGAACGTGAGACCGGCCTGCGCCTCGCCCACTCGTTCAACGTGCCCAACGTCATCGACTACCTCGACGTGGCGCCCAGCTTCGGGATCGAGAAGATCCGCCCGCCGAAGTCCTTCATCGGCAAGTCGCTCGGCGAGCTTGACCTGAACGGTCGAATGAGCCTCACACCCATCGCGCTGCGGCGCGGCAAGCAGGTTCTCGTCAACCCGGCACGCGCGGAGCGCATCGCCGAGGGGGACGAGCTGATCCTCATCGGTCAGGACCAGAATCTCGACCAGTTGCGGGGCTAGTTGTCGGCAGACACTCCATCGCCGAGCGTGAAGCGGCGCAGCTCGTCACCGCACGCCTCGGAGAGACGCCGGGCCTCGTTGACGAGGAATGAGCTCATCTTGGTGGAGTCAATGATCAGCAGGGTATGACCGCGCTCGTTGCGGTCGAGCACGATCCGGTCGTCGCCGTGAAAGCTGATCCCCCAGTTGGCCTGGAGCTGGACGAGCCCGGCAAGGACCACCTTCTCGCTGAAGTACCAATCGAGAAATTCGGCGTTGAGCGCCGCCACCACGTCGCGCACCTGGAGGGCCTCGTTGCGTCGCAGGCGAGACACGAAATGAACGATGCGCAGCGCGGCGAACGGATCACCGCTGCGCGCCAGCACCGGTGGGGCGAGGAGAGGGTCCGGCATCCCTTCCGGGGCCGGGCCCACCAGGGGGATTACGGCCGCAGTTTCCGTCAACTCGACGACGCCTCGCCGGTCTCAATCGGTACGCCGACCAGAGAGCCGTATTCGGTCCACGAACCGTCATAGTTGCGTACATTGCGATAGCCCAAGAGCTCGTGCAGGACGAACCAGGTGTGGCTGGATCGCTCGCCGATGCGGCAGTAGGCGACGACGTCGTCCTCACCGGTGACGCCCTTCGCGCCATAGAGCTCTCGAAGCTGTTCGATCGGCTTGAAGGTTCCATCCCCCGCCACCGCGGTCGACCACGGCACATTGACGGCGCCCGGGATATGGCCGCGGCGCTGAGCGGCCTCCTGCGGAAGGTGAGCCGGGGCGGAAAGCTCGCCGCGGTACTCCTCGGGTGACCGAACATCGACGAGGTCGCGCTCGGCAGATCCGATGCCGTCGATCACCTGCTGACGATAGGCGCGCAGCTCCTCGCGCGTCTCGGTCGGGAGCGTGATGCTGCCTTGCTCATGACCCGGCGCCTCGGTGGTCAGCTCAAATCCATCGGCCTCGACCTTTGCCCGACCGCCGTCGAGTAGCCGCACGTTGTCCAGGCCCTGATAGCGAAGCTGCCAGTAGGCCCAGGCGGCAAACCAATTGTGGTTGTCGCCGTACAACACGATCGTGGTGTCATCGTCGATCCCGGCTTCGCGGAGGAGCGCCTGGAGATCGTCGCGACTGACGAGATCGCGCATGACCGGATCGGTCAGTTGCCGCTTCCAGTTGATGCCGGTGGCGCCAGGCAGATGGCCGGTGTCGTAGGCATCGGTGTCGACGTCGACCTCGAGGAAGCGGACGGTGGGATCGTCGAGGTGGTCTCGTGCCCAGTCGGTGTTGACGAGGGCGGTCGCGGTGTCTTCAACGGTCATGACGCGCTCGGTGGCTCCTTCGAGCCTGTTCGACGGGCGCGCGGACTCTTGCCGCGCGGGCGGTAAAGGCATGGCCGGCAGGTCCGACCGTGGTCGGAGTATCGCGCCTATCCCGGATCGGATCAACCGATGCGCAGTCCTTCCTCGCAGCCCGGTGCCGGCGCGAGCAGGTGCACCTCGCCGGTGGCCCCCATTGCGCCCAGGACGAGCACCTCGCTCTTGAAGCCCGCAATGCGTCTGGCCGGGAAGTTGACGACCGCCACCACCTGGCGACCGATGAGCGCCGATGGGTCGGGATACGTCACGGTCAGCTGCGCCGAGCTGGCGCGCACTCCGAGCTCGGCACCGAAATCGATCTGCAATTGATAGGACGGCTTCCGCGCCCTCGGGAACGGACGCGCGTCTGTGATGCGGCCGACACGCATGTCGACTCGGGAGAACGCTTCGAACTCGATCATCGGCGCACGATACCGACTTGCGCGGCGTCGAGCGGCGAGTCCGGGTCCGGTGCCGTCGGCTTCACTTAGGACTTTCGGCCGATTGGTGCGGGTGCGCGAGACGCGTACCTTCTAGCCGCGGCCCCCCTGTGCTCCCGCGGCCGACTTCAAGCAGGTGAAAGTGTGACGTTCTGGAACTGGCGCCGTGGCCCAGGATCCTCTGCCATCCAGGGAAGTGCGGCGCTTGCCGTCGCACCCGAGCTGGCGCCCATCGAGATCTACACGGCCGACTCGAGAATCGTCGGCTGGATCGCGCCGCAGGGGCAGCGCGTGACCGACCTGTTGAGCACCCAGGTCGAGCTTCGTCTCTGGCGCCCGAGCCCCGGACCGCTTGATGCCACCACGCTGCCCTCCACGGACGACGCTGTTCCGGGAGACAGCGGAGCGTGGGAATCGTTGCCGACGGCCCAGGTCATCTTGGCCATGCCAACCGAGTGGCGTGCCCGTCGCCAACTGCGTCTGCATCGGCGCTTGCGACGCGCCGCGGTGATCGCCGGGCCATTCAACGTGACGGGCAACGTCCAACTCCATCCCGGCGTCGAGATCGGCCTGCATCTGCTCCGCTCCCAACCATTCGTGCCACTCACCGCCGCCTACATCCTGCACAACGGGGAGGCCCCGTTCGAGCACGTCGTCAGCGTCGTCATCGTCAACTCCGCTCATGTCGCCCGGATCGCGCCGCTCATCAGCCTCGCGTAGTCTGAATCGCGGCCCGAACCCGCGGCGGTATCGGTGTGAGCGGCAAGAAGTCGTTGGACTACCCGCGTACCGGCCTGCTCACGCGACAGTCTTCACCGTCCGCTTTCCAAGCAGCGGCTTGGCCTGGATGAAGGCCATCACACAGACCAACGAACCGATGCCACGCCAACCGGCGATGGTCTGGGTCAGTGCCAGGGGTACTCGGCTCTTCGCTGCGAGGCTGGGAACGCCGAGTCCATAATCGGCTCGATGGCCATTCTCCGCACCTCCATCGATCCCGACGCCCCAGCGACGCTACGCAATGCCGATGCGATGCGCGCCCTTGTCGAGGATCTGCGCGCCCGCACGGCGACGCTGACCCGTAACGGCGCGGGCGGTGACGATCGGTCGATCGCCAGGCACCGCGAGCGCGGCAAGCTGCCCGTTCGCGAGCGGATCGATCGGCTCCTTGACCCTGGGTCCGCCTTCCTCGAGCTGAGCGCGCACGCGGCCAACGGCATCTATGACGGCGTTGCGCCGGGTGCCGGAATCGTGACCGGGATCGGCCGGGTCGAAGGGATCGAGTGCGCGATCGTGGCCAACGACGCGACCGTGAAGGGCGGTACCTACTACCCGATCACCGTCAAGAAGCACCTGCGCGCGCAGGAGATCGCCCTCGAGAACCGGCTGCCCTGCCTCTACCTGGTGGACAGCGGCGGTGCCTTTCTCCCGCTCCAGGACGAGGTCTTCCCCGATCGCGAGCACTTCGGCCGCATCTTCTACAACCAGGCCCAACTCTCATCGAGCCGCATCCCGCAGGTCGCGCTGGTCATGGGTTCCTGCACGGCCGGCGGCGCCTACGTTCCGGCCATGTCCGATGAGACCGTCATCGTCAAGGGCACCGGCACCATCTTCCTGGGTGGCCCGCCGCTCGTGCAGGCGGCGACCGGCGAGATCGTGACGGCCGAGGACCTCGGCGGCGCCGAGGTGCACACCACGCAGTCAGGCGTGGCCGACCACTACGCGCTAAATGACGAGCACGCGCTCGCCATCGGCCGCCAGATCATTCGCAACCTGGCCTGGCGCAAGCCGGAGGCGCCATGGGAAGCGGACGAGCCGCGCGAGCCATCGGCCCATCCTGAAAGTCTTTACGGGGTCATTCCGGCGGATGCGCGACAGGGCTACGACGTGCGCGAGGTGATCGCGCGCCTGGTTGATGGAAGCGACTTCCACGAGTTCAAGGAGCGCTATGGCACCACCCTGGTCACCGGCTTCGCACGGCTGCGCGGATACCCGGTCGGTATCATCGCCAACAATGGGATCCTGTTCAGCGAATCGGCGTTGAAGGGTGCGCACTTCGTCGAGCTGTGTAGCCAGCGGAGGATCCCGCTCGTCTTCCTCCAGAACATCACCGGCTTCATGGTTGGCCGCGAGTACGAGGCCGGTGGCATCGCGCGCGATGGCGCCAAGCTCGTCACGGCGGTGAGCACGACGAACGTGCCGAAGTTCACGGTCATCATCGGCGGCTCGTTCGGCGCAGGCAATTACGGCATGGCCGGACGAGCGTTTTCCCCTCGCCAACTGTGGATGTGGCCCAACGCGCGAATCTCAGTCATGGGCGGAGCCCAGGCAGCACGGGTGCTATCGACCGTCCACGGAGCCTTTGAGACCGATGCGGCGCGCGACGCATTCGAGGCGCCCATCCTCAACAAGTACGAGCTCGAAGGGTCTCCCTACCACTCGACCGCTCGCCTCTGGGATGATGGCGTCATCGACCCGCTGGACACGCGCCGCGTGCTGGCGATGGGCATTAGCGCGGCCCTGAACGCGCCGATTCCGGAGCCTGGATTCAGCCTCTACCGCATGTGAATGACGCGCGCCGCTCGATCTATCGCACAGATCGCACCCAGCGGACCCTTCCGGCGCGAGCTTCCCCCGAATCGCTCGATCGATCGAACACGGTTCACCTGAGGCCGATGCGGCGCGTCATCTGTTCGATGTATCGAGCACCCGCGTGCATGGCGGACGCGCGCCGGTACGCCTCACGCTGGCGAGCGCCCGATACATCGCGCAAACCGCTCACGGCGACACGGTGAAGATCGCTCGATCTATCGGTCGAGGACAGGGACGGGCAGCTCCACGCGTGCGATGTCGAAGCGCAGGCCGAGCAGCTCGACCGTGCGCGATGACTCCAACTCCGCCGCCAGGGTGACGACCGCCGGCACCGCCACCTCGCGCCGCGGGACCAGCCTGAGCACATGCAACCCGATGTCCGCGACCGCCAGGTCGGCCACCGCCCAGAAGTCGACTCCGAGGCGCTCATGGAGCGTGGCCGCGACCGAGGGCGGGTCGCCGGTTGCGAGATCGAGCCGAGCCAGGATGACCGGGGACCCGAGCGGATGTCGAAACGCGGCGCGCTCCCTCAGCGCCTGCTGGTTCCACTCGGCGCCGACGTAGGCGTGCTGGATCAGGAACGGGACGGCATCGGGCGCCAGTGGCGTTTCCGGAAAGGCGGCCCACCACTCGACGCGCTCGCCGTCCGACCGGGTCCGACTCCCGTGCGTGACCGGACCGAATGAATCCTCGGGCAGGGCACCAGCGGTGAGCTCCAGCTCATCGTCCCGCAGCGCGTAGGTCGCGAGCCCTCCTCCGTGGGCATCGAGGGTGGCGACTGCCGCGGCGCCCACCGGTGAGCGAAGAGCAGCCTCACGATCATCGACGCCGATGAGCTCGAGATAGCTCCCGTCGGCCAGCCATACGAGACGGTTGAAGGTCCCCAACCCCTCATGGCGGCCCCCGCCACCCGCAGCCAGGCCGAGTGCGGACTCGAGCTGGGTCGCCGCCGCGTCTGGATCGGCACAGGCGATGACGAGGTGGTCGATGCCCCGAAACATGCCGACGATGCTACCAGCATCCGGTACGCTCACCGCACCGATGACACCTGAGACGGATCGACCCACACCAGGGTCGCACGACCGGAGCATGCCGTCCGGCGCGCTGGAAACGAGTGCGGCAAACCTGTTCGACGCCATGCTCGCCGCCCGTGAGGCAGAGGAGCGAGGTGGCGGCGACCGACACGTGCTCGATGCCTTCTACCGGACGCTCATGAGCGGAACGCTGCTGCTGCCGGTGCCGCCCGAGCACGGGGAAGAGGCGAAGCAGGCACTCGCATCCGCCGTCAACGACGAAGAGCAGGTGGAGATCAGCGTCATGCTCGCGCGCGAGGGCGACGGAACGCCGGTTGGCGTCGTCTTCGGCTCCATCGGCGCACTTGCCGCGTGGGCGCCAACGCACACCGGCAACCTCCCCCTGCCGGCCCGCATCGCCATCGCGAACCTTGCCTCGGCCGGCATGCCGGCGATCATGGATCCCGCCGGACCGGTCCCCTACCGCTTCGACATCGATGAGCTCAGCGCCCTCGCGGCGGGACGGCTGCCCGGCACCGATGAGCCACTCTTCGAGCCAACCACGCGCTCGTCGATCCGGGTGCGGCCCCCGGGCAGAGACACTCAGGCGATTGAAGCAAGTGTGGCCGAGACCCTGCGGGATACGACCGTTGACGCTGCGTACCTGGTGGAGAGCGATGGCCCCGATGGGCGCCCGCGACTGATCCTGGGGCTGGTCGGCGAACCCGGAGCATCCGCGACCGTAGACGTCCCCGACGGGACCGAGGTGGTCTGGCTCGAGGAGCCGCTCCTCACCCAGGTGCGTGCCGTCACCGAGCCCTTCCACCGACGCGGGCGCCACCGATGACCAGCCTGCGCGTGACCCGCGACGGCCCGTTCGCTCGCGTCACGCTTGACCGGCCCGAGTCCCGCAACGCGTTCGATGCCGGGCTGATCGGCGCACTGCGCACGACATTCGATAGCCTGGCCGAGGAGTCGGTTGCAACGCTCCGCGGCGTCGTGCTTGCCGGCGAGGGTGCGGTCTTCTGTGCCGGGGCCGACGTGGACTGGATGCGAGCGGCCGTTGGCCTGTCGGTCGCTGAAAACGAGGAGGATGCCGAGGCCATGCAGGCGATGTTCGGCGCCATCGACGCCTGCCCCGTTCCGGTGATCGCCCGCGTCCAGGGCGCCGCACTTGGTGGCGGGATGGGCCTCTGCGCGGTGAGCGACATCGTCGTCGCGACTGCGGACGCCACCTTCGGATTCACGGAGGCGAGGCTCGGCATCATCCCGGGCGTGATCAGCACGTTCGTGCTGCCGAAGGTCGGTGAGACGCACGCGAGGGCTCTCTTCAGCACCGGTCAACGCTTCGATGCCGCGCGGGCCCAGACCATCGGCTTGGTCCACGAGGTGGTCGACGATGATGCGGCCCTCAATGTTCGAATCGCAGCCCTGCTGGACGAGCTCCGCTCGGCTGGGCCGACAGCCGCACGTGCAGCCAAGGCGCTCGTGCGCGAGCTGCGAGATCTCGAGCCCGATGCGGCGAAGCGCCACGCGGTGCGCCGGATCGCCCGGCAGCGGGCGTCGGTCGAGGGCCAGGAGGGCCTCACCGCCTTCCTCGAGAAACGTCCCCCCGACTGGAAGGATTAGCTGGCGGTGACACGTCCCGAGCTGGTGACACCACCGAAGGCCGTTGCGGGCGATCTGATCGCGATCGTTTCGCCCTCGTTCGCTGCACCGGGTATCTTCCCCGACGTCCACGAGCTCGGAATGCTCCGCCTGCGCGCTGAGCTTGGCCTGGTCCCGGTCGAGTACCCGACCACCCGGCGGGTTGGATCGAGCGCTCGAGATCGAGCGGCGGACCTGATGTCAGCCTTCACCGATCCTCGGATCAAGGCGGTCATGGCAACGATCGGTGGGGACGACCAGCTGACCGTCCTGCCCCATCTCGATCCGAATGCGGTCGCCGCTCACCCAAAGCCGTTCTTCGGCTACAGCGACAACACGAACCTCCTCAACTGGCTCTGGACCCTCGGTATCGTGAGCTATCACGGTGGCTCGACCATGGTCCACCTCGGTCGTGCCGGGAACCCGCATCCGGTCTCCCTCGACTCACTGCGCTCGGCGCTGTTCACGACCGACGAGGTCGAGCTCACGCCGGTAGACGAATTTGGAGAGGATGAAATCGACTGGGGGTCGCCGCCCGCGTTGCACACGGCACCGCCGATGCGTCCCAGCGACGGCTGGACCTGGCATAACGCCTCCGCCACCATCGACGGGCCGACCTGGGGCGGCAATCTCGAGATCCTGCATTGGAATCTTGCAACCAGCCGATGGATCCGGCAGGTCGAAGACTATGCCGGCTGCATCCTCGTGCTCGAGACGTCCGAGGAGATGCCGTCGGCCGTCGAGGTCGGGCGCATGCTCCGCAACATGGGAGAACGCGGACTGCTGGCGCAGTTCCCCGCCATCGTGGTTGGCCGCGCGAAGGCATCAGTATTCACAAATCCGAAGACCGACGACGAGCGGTCGGCCTACGTGGATGGCCAGCGCAACGCAGTCCTGATGGCGGTGGAGATGTACCGCCCTGACGCCATGGTTGTGTTCGGCGTGGATGTCGGGCACACCGATCCACAGTGGATCATCCCGTATGGCGGGCGCATGCGCATCAACGGATCACGGCGAACGATTCATGTGCAGTACTGAGCCTGCGACAATTGCGACATGAGCGATGAGCTGACGCCGCGCGAGGTGGCCGCTGACCTCGGCGTGACCGTTCGCACGGTGCAGAGATGGATCGCCGATGGACGCCTGGCCTCCAATCGGGTGGGATCTCGGGTTCGGGTGTCGCGTTCGTCGTTGTCAACGATAGCCGACGAGCCGCCACGAGGGCATCGTCGGATCCAGAAGCTGCTGATCGCGAATCGTGGCGAAATCGCGGCGCGGATTGCTCGCACAGCCCGCCGAATGGAGATGCGCATCATCGGCGTGCACGAACGCGGCGAACGAGCTCTCCACGGAGCCGACGAGGCGCACGAGATCACCTCGTACCTGGACGGTGAAGCGCTGCTGGCACTCGCGCGAGGATCGGGAGCGGATGCGATTCATCCCGGCTACGGTTTCCTGGCCGAGAACCCGGCCTTCGCGAAGGCCGTCCGCGCCGCTGGCATCCGATGGGTTGGGCCACCGCCGAACGCGATCGCGGCCATGGGCGACAAGGCGGCTGCCCGTCGCCACGCCGCCGCGCTCGGAGTCCCGACCATCCCCGGTTATGACGACGCGGCACAGGATGACGCCACGCTGAGGGCGGCGGCCGACCAGATCGGATTCCCGCTCCTGGTCAAGCCAAGCGCCGGTGGCGGTGGCAAGGGCATGCGCGTCGTCCGCAGCGCACCAGAGCTTGTCGAGGCACTGGGTGCAGCGCGCCGGGAGGCGCATCGGTCCTTCGCTGACGATCGGCTCATCCTGGAGCGCTACCTGGAGGGCCCCCGTCACGTCGAGATCCAGGTCCTCTTCGACGAGCGCGGCAGTGGCGTTCACCTCGGTGAGCGCGACTGCAGCGCGCAACGTCGTAACCAGAAGGTCGTGGAGGAAGCGCCCGCGCCATCGGTCACTCCCGAGCTGCGTGCGCGGATGGGCGAGGCCGCCGTCTCGCTGGCGGCATCCGTCGGCTATGCCAGCGCCGGAACAGTCGAGATGCTCCTGACCGATGCGGACGAGTTCTTCTTCCTCGAGATGAACACCCGACTCCAGGTCGAGCACCCGGTCACCGAGGAGGTCACTGGGCGCGACCTCGTAGCCGATCAGCTGCGGATCGCTGCCGGGCTGACGCTTGCGCAGCTAGGGCTGCACGAGGCACCGCACATCCGCGGGCACGCGATCGAGGCCAGGCTGTACGCCGAGGATCCCGAGGCCGGTTTCCTGCCCGCCACCGGCCGACTGGCACGCGTGAGGTGGCCGGACGGCATTCGAATCGATACTGGCGTGATCGTGGGCGATGACGTCGCCGACCGCTTCGATCCGATGCTTGCCAAGCTCATCGTCCACGGCGCCAGCAGGAACGATGCGCTCGACCGAATGCGGGCCTCCCTGGCCGGTACCTCGATCCTCGGCGTGCGGACGAACCTGCGCTTCCTGCGCTGGCTGCTCGATCAGCCGCCGATCCGGGACGGAGGAGTGCGGACCGACACGATCGCGAAGCTCGCACTGCCAGAGGCGCCGACTCCCGGCGACGAGCACTGGCAGGCCGCCGCCGCCCTGCTGCGGTCACCCGATCCCGATGCCTGGTCCGACGGATGGCGGCTCAACGCGTCACCTGTCCGCCGGCTGCGCCTGGGCGACGAGGAGCGCAGCGTGACGCTCCGGGAGTCCACCGGCGACAGTGAGGGCGCGGTCGCGGTACGCGAAGGCCACATCGTCCACGTGGACATCGACGGTCAGTCGCTCGAATTCGCCATTGCCCCACCACCGACGGTCGAGGAAGCGATCCGACATGCCGTCACGACCGGCGACGGCGGTGCCGCGCTCCTCGTCGCGCCGATGCCCGGGCGGGTGATCGCGGTGCATGCAGCGCTCGGCGCATCGGTCGAAGAGGGTCAGGTGATCGTCGTCATCGAGGCGATGAAGATGGAGCATGGCGTCGTCGCACCGCGGGCCGGCAGTCTTACGCGACTCGAAATCAAAGTCGGTCAGCAGGTGCAACGCGGCGACATCCTCGGCGAGACCGAAGGACAGGGTTCATGAGCCCGAGGCGACACCATCCTCACACCCGCGGCGCTTGACGTTCATACCTGATCGTTCATACTTCCGTTGTATGAAAAGCCGATTGGGTGAGCGCGGGCAGATGGTCATTCCAAAGCCGCTGCGGGAGCGTCTTGGCCTGCGCGGTGGACAGCTCATGGAGATCCGTGAGGAACGGGGGCAGCTCATCGTGACAAAGAGCGTCGACGATGATCGGATCGGCTCCGTGTACGGCATCCTCAAGGAGATGCGCGAGCCGGGAGGCTTCACGCGGACGGACGATTTCATTCACGACGTCCGCGGCGGAGATGCTGACGCGATCGACCCGGAACCGAACGACGCATGATCACCGCCGTCGACTCCAACGTGCTCATCGACATCTTCCTGGCCGATCCGGAGTTCGGCGTGCCTTCGCGCCAGGCCCTGGCGACCGCGCAACATCACGGCTCGACGATCGCGTGCGATGTCGTCTGGGCCGAGGTCGGCGCAGGATTCCCATCCGAAGCAAGCGCGCGAGACGCGCTCGGGCGACTCGGCATAGAATTCCGTCCGCTCGACGCATCGGCGGCAGGCGCGGCCGGAGCTGCATGGCGGGCCTATCGGGCACGCGGGGGGCTGCGAACCAGGATCCTCAGCGACTTCCTTATCGGCGCACATGCCACAAGCCTCGCGGACCGACTGCTGACGCGCGATCGAGGGTTCTACCGAACCTACTTCAAGCAACTCCGGATCATGCCGCCGGATGCCGAAGGCGCATGACCGATCGGGACATTCGCATCTACGAAGTCGGACCGCGCGATGGGCTTCAGAATGAGAAGGCGCCGATCCCGACGGTTGCGAAGTTGCGCTTCATCGAGCTGCTCGCCGATGCCGGCCTGCGCGAGATCGAGGCAACCAGCTTCGTGTCGCCGCGAGCGATCCCACAGCTTGCCGATGCCGATGAGCTGATGGCACGCCTGGACCGACGGCCGGGAGTTCGCTACCCGGTGCTGGTACCGAACGCGCGGGGCCTTGAGCGGGCCGATGCATCAGGCGCCGATGCGGTGTGCGTCTTCACTGCGGCCTCCGAGGAATTCACCCGTTCGAATATCAGCATGACGATCGCCGCGTCCATCGGTGCCTTCCGACCGGTGATCGAGACTGCGCGCCGGCGTGGCTGGTGGTCACGCGGCTACGTCAGCACCGCCTTCGGCTGTCCCTACCAGGGCGAGGTGGGCGAAGCGGCCGTCGTGGGAGTCGCGCAGCAGCTCCTCGAGCTCGGCGTCGACGAGGTGAGCATCGGCGACACCATCGGCGTCGCCGGCCCGGCGGATGTTCAACGCGTCGTCGGCGCCCTGCTCCGCGCCGGGATCGGTGCCGATCGGTTGGCAATGCATTTCCACGACACGCGCGGGACGGCACTGGCCAACGTCTTCGCCGCCCTCGAGCTGGGCATCCGCTGCTTCGACGCTTCGACCGGGGGCACCGGCGGCTGCCCGTACGCACCGGGTGCGGCCGGCAACCTCGCCACTGAGGACCTCGTGTATCTGCTGGACCGCGAGGGCCTTTCCCATGGAGTGGATCTCGACGCGCTCCTGGTGGCGGCGCGCCACGTGAGCGAGACCCTCGGCCGGCCACTGGCGACGAAGGTCGGTCAGGCAGGCGGGTGGCGCGTACCATAGGCCGCCCATGGACGACGACGCCCCAGCCCACGCCCCAGCCCACGCCTCAGCCGGGATCGAGCCGCGCCCGTTGATCCTTGACGTCGACACCGGGATCGACGACATGATCGCCCTGCTCATCGCCGCCACAAGCCCCGAGATCAACCTGCGCGGCGTGACGTGCGTTGCGGGCAACGTCGAAATCCACCACGTGGCGCGAAACACCGGCAAGATCCTGCGCATGGTTGGTCGCGGCGACGTCCCGGTCAGCATCGGCGCTGCGCGTCCCCTCCAGCGGCGCCTGCGTACGGCGCCAGACACCCACGGTCCGACCGGGACCGGCTATGTCGAGCTGCGCGGCGAGGACCGGCAACTGGGAACCACCGAATACACCGCCATTCCAGCCAGCCGCTACCTCGGCGCGCACGTCAGCCGCCATCCGGGTGAGATGTCGGTGGTGGCGCTCGGGCCGCTCACGAATTTGGCATCTGCGACGCAGCAGGGTATCGACCTGGCAGGTGGCACCCGAGAGGTCGTCTGGATGGGCGGAACGCTCGAGGAACGTGGAAACACGACCGAGACCGGCGAATGGAACGCGTGCGTCGACCCCGAGGCCGTTGAGGCGTGCCTTGCCGCAGGCTCGATCCATCGCATCTTTCCGCTTGACGCGACGCAGGACATCGTCTTCACCATGGACGACCTGCAGGACCTGCCGGACACGCATCTCGCCGGCATCGTGCGCGACGCGCTGCGCTTCTACGTGGGCTTCCACCAGCAGGCCGATGGGATCGACGGCGCCTATCTGCATGACCCGGTGGTACTGATCGGCTCGCTGCTGCGTCCCGATCTCGTCACCGAGACGGTCGAGGAACGACTCGCCTGCGATACCAGCTCGGACCCGGCCATGGCCGGCAGCCTGTACCGATCCGAAGCCGATGACCGTCCGGCGGTCTCGGTCGCGATCGCCATCGACCCAGGGGGCATGAAGACGGAGCTCATCACGCGCCTCGGGCGCGCCGTCGACGCCCCGTACAGCTGAGCCAACGCACCGAACGGAGGAGGTTCCAGGACATGCTCGTACGCTGGATCGCCGCCCTTGCGGCATTCGTGGTCGTGATCCTCATCGGCATGATCACCATCGGGAACTTCGGCACCGGCGTCGACAGCGGCAGCTTCTTCGATTCCGAGGGCGCCAACTCGTTCGCGCTCATTGGCGCCATCGCGCTGGTGGTCGGATTCCTCGTGTACGCGGGTGTCGAGTACGCCCAGACGGGCGGATTCGGGTCGATCGCATCCCAGTTCGACACGCGCACCATCGTCCTCATGCCGATCGCGGTCGCCATCAACATCATCCTGGGCGCCACCGTTGCAAACGCCCTCAAGCTGCCCATCTACCTGGACAGCATCGGGACGATCCTGGTCAGCGCCCTGGCCGGGCCGGTCGCCGGCGCGCTGACCGGCATGCTCTCCAACGTGTTGTGGACGTACGTCGTCCCCCCGCCGTTCCAGAACGGTCCGGCCGCCGCGTTCGGCATCGTGGCAGTCGTTATCGGCGTCCTGGCCGGGCTGGCAGGTCGCGCTGGCTGGCTGCGACCCCGACTGAACCGGCCGATCGGCGAGCTCGCCATCGGGGGGCTTGTCGCTCTCGCCATAGTCATTGGCCTCGGCGTGTACGCCTACGTGCGCTTCTATGCCGCGGGATTCGAGTTCTTCAACCCCGAGAACACCGATCCGGTATTCATCGTCATCGGGTGGCTCATCGGCCTGTTGTTCGCAGCCTTCGTAGTGGGCTTCCTAGGCCTGCTCTTCCTGCGGCGCGACCTGACGGTGGCCTACGTGACAGTGGCCGGCGTGGCGACCGGCTTGGTCGCTGCGCTCATCAGCGCGCCGATCAGCGCCAATGTCTTCGGTGGCGTCACCGGCGGCGGGACCGACTTCCTGGTCGCAGCGTTCCGACAGGGTGGAGCTGACCTCCAGACCGCGACCTTCCAGCAGGGCGTGCTCTCCGACCCGGTCGACAAGCTCGTGACCTTCTTCGTGGTCTATCTCATCATCTCGACCATGGCGCGCCGCACGAAGGCCCGATTCCCGCAGGGCGAGAGACTCCTCGAACGCGAGGACGCCGTGGCAGGAGATGATGGTGAGGAAGGCGAGTGGCGGGGAGCGTCGGCCTGACCGGGTCGCCATCGACCCCCCTGGGCGCGCCGAACCTCATCGGACGCCCCGGGCCGAGCGCATACCACCGTCTCAACCCGCTCACCAAAGCGACCCTCGCCACCGTGACGGCCGTCTCGGCCGTCGCTCTGGGCGGCCTGGTCTACCCCATCCTGCTCGTGGCGGCCGTCGTCATCATCCCGGCGGTGGTGGCCGGCGTCCTCGGTCGCCTCGTCCGGACGGCCGTGCTGCTGTCGCTGCCGATCGGCATCTCCGCCTTTCTCGTGAATCTCTTCTTCTTTCCCGGCGCGACGCAGGTGCTGGTGCGCATCGGCCCGATCACGGCGACGGCCGAGGGCCTGTGGTTCGCGCTCGAGATCCTGATCCGTATCCTGGCCATCAGTGGCGCGATCACGCTGTTCTACCTGACCACACGACCGGCCGACCTCACCACCGACCTCGAGCGTCGTGGGATCAGCCCGCGCGTCGCCTTCGTGGCCAATGCATCGGTCCAGACGGTACCGGCCATGGTCGAACGGGCGGCGCTCATCACCGCGGCACAGCGGGCGCGCGGGCTCGATACCGAGGGCAGCGTCTGGCGCCGCATTCGAGGAGTGCTCCCAATCGTGGGACCGGTGATCCTCGGCTCGATCGCGGAGGTCGAGGAACGCACCATGGCTCTCGAAGCGAGGGCATTCACCCGACCGGGGAGGCGCACCCTGCTCTGGGAGCCGCTCGACTCAGGACTCCAGTCGCTCCTGCGCTGGTTCCTGCTCGCGACGCTGGTGGCGCTCATCGTGGCACGCGTCACTGGAATGTTGGGATGACCATCGCCCTCGCCGGTGTCGGCTACCGGTACGCCGGCGCCCTTGGGCCGGCGCTGCTAGACATCAACCTCGAGCTGCACGACGGTGAGGTGGTCGGCCTGGCCGGCGCATCTGATTCGGGCAAGACCACGCTCTGCCTGGTCGTCAGCGGCCTGGCGCCACGGACCGTCGGTGGACAGATTCGGGGACGGGTCACCGTCGACGGTGAGGACGTCGACGCATGGCCGATGCACCTCCTGGCCCAGCGCATCGGTATCGGCTTTCAGAATCCGTCGACACAGCTGTCGCAAGTGACCACCAGCGTCTTCGAGGAGGTCGCCTTCGGACCTATGAACCTGGCGCTGCCACGCGACGAGATCGTGGCGCGTACCTGGGAGGCGCTCGGAACGCTTCGAATCGAAGGGCTGGCCGAGCGCGACCCGCGACGCCTGTCCGGTGGCCAACAGCAATTGGTGGCCATGGCCGGGCTGCTCGCCATGCGACCGGCGCATCTCGTCCTCGATGAACCGACGGCGCAGCTCGACCCGGCCGGAACGCACCTGGTCGCCGATGCGGTCGCCCGCTTGGCATCCGACGGTGCGAGCATCCTGGTGGCCGAGCAGAAGACCGATCTGCTTGCCTCGATCTGCGCCCGCGTCATCGTGCTGAATGGCGGCAGCGTGGCGCTCAGCGGCCGTGCGGACGAGGTCCTCGCCGACCCGCGGCTGACGGAACTCGGCGTCGCCGAGCCTTCGCCCGTTCGGCTCCGACGAGCGGCTGAGCAAGCCGGGGTGGGGGACCTCCGCCTGGACGAGGCGCTATCGGGTGTCTGAGGTGTCAGCCGCGGGCCTCGTGCACGTCTACCGAGACGGCGACGTCCGGGCGCTCGACGGCGTGGACATCACCGTCGGCTCCGGGGAACGGGTCGCGCTGATCGGGCAGAACGGCAGCGGCAAGACGACGCTCGTGCGCCACCTCAACGGGCTGCTCCGACCGACGGAGGGACGGGTCACTATCGACGGGACGAATGCGGCCGAGCTGACCGTCGCGCAGCTGGCGTCGCAGGTTGGTCTCGTGTTCCAGGACCCCGATCGCCAGATCTTCTCCGGGTCCGTCGCTGCCGAGGTGGAGTTCGGGCCGCGCAATCTCGGACGCTCCGGCGCCGAGCTGCGCGACGCCGTGCGCGCGGCATTGGAGGCGACCGGCCTCACCAGCGAGGAGTCGACCAACCCGTACGACCTCGGCCAGTCACGCCGAAAGCTGCTGGCCCTCGCATCGGTCCTAGCCATGCGCACGCCGGTGCTCGTGCTCGATGAGCCGACCACCGGACAGGACGCGCGTGGGGTGGCGTGCGTGCGTGCCGTGATCGAGACGACGGCCGCCGAGGGCCGCACCGTGATCGCGATCAGCCACGACGTGCGTTTCGTTGCCGAGACCTTTGACCGGGTGATCGTCCTGCGCGCGGGACGGGTGATTCTCGACGGTAACCCTGCAACGATCTTTGCGGCGGATGCGTGGGATGAACTGCGCTCGACCAACCTCGAGCCGCCGCTGCCTGCCGTCGTGGGTGAGCGGCTCGGCCTGGGCTCGACGCCGACGGATGCCACCCTGATCGAAGCGCTGGGTGGCGGATGATGCGCGTGGGTTGCCGTCGGGGGCCCCTCTGCGTTGGATTACAGCGATATACCCGGTGTTCAGCGGCCTGGACGCCGCGTCGGCGCGGTGCTCGTGCGCAGTGGACGCCGATATTTCGGAGAGCCCCGGCCTGGGTGAACGTCGCGCGGGCTTTGCCCGATCTTCCGGTTTCAACCGAGCATGGAACCGCGCGAGTACACATCCCCTGCCAGCCGCACACTGAAATAACGGCGATTCCCGGCCTGACGCCCGCTAGCTGGCAACCGAACCTAATAGAAGCCGGGCGGGGGCGGGAGCGGGCGGCCCTGGGCGTCGAAACGCTCATCAACATCCAGGTTGTCGCGATGCTCGCGATTCCCGATCGGGCCGGGAATGGGGAGGGCCATCACCGACGACGGCACCTCGTCCAGGCGGTCCGCAATCCCACGAAGTCCCAGGCGTCGCAGCGCGGGCGCGAAGCGATCGGAGAAGTCCGGGCTACGAAGCAGTCCGAAGGTGAGAGATGAGTGGGCGCGGTTCAGGAGCTCGATGCCTCGAGCTGCGTCTGCCGCGTTGACCTGGTTCAAGCCCAGCTGATCGTCGAGGATGTCGAGCGCCCGATTTGCTTCCCGACGTGTTTGGGGGCTGAAATGCGGCGTACGGTTGACGAGCACGCGAGTGCGGTACATGGCGTCGCGCACGCGGCTGTCACGATCGAGGTGGCCCTGGGTCATGGAGCGAATACTACGCGCTGAAGCGGGCTGGGAGCAGAGCATCAACGACGCGTTGGCCCATGCCGACAGGCCGATCCCGCTCGATACACGCCTGCTGCCTCAGGACGCCGACGGCGAGGTGTCGCGACGCAGATACGATCGGCCAAGGTTTCCGCCGGCACGACAGGCTGCGACCCTCCTCGCGATCTATCCCGATGACGACGGTCGCCTGGTCGTTCCACTGACAGTCCGCCACGCCGCGCTTCGTGCGCACGCCGGTGAGGTATCGCTTCCCGGCGGCACCGTCGATGCGGCTGATGCCGGGCCGGAGGCGGCCGCGCTGCGCGAGGCCTGGGAGGAGATCGGCCTCGATCCAGCTTCGGTCCGGATCGTCGGGGTTCTTGACGATGTCTGGATCCCGACCAGCAACTTCGAGCTGCGGCCATTTGTCGGGACCGTCATCCACCGGCCGATACTCACCCCGCACGACGCGGAGGTCGCTGCGATCGTCGAGCTGCCGCTCGATTCCCTCTTCGACGACGAAGTCCTCGGCACCGAGGAGTTCACCGTGCGTGGCCTTACCCTTCGCGCCGGCGCCTACCGCTACGGCGGCGTTCGCATCTGGGGAGCAACCGCCCTGACGCTCGGAATGCTGGCCCACGTGCTGCGGGAATGGGGGTAGCCGGGCGGCACCAGTTGCATCCGGTGCCTCAGCGGCGCGTCTGGAGCTTCGTCTTCAGTGAGCCGAGCAACTCGAGCAGTGGCGCGTGCTGCGCCGGTGGTGCCGCCACCACGCTGATCCGCGGTCCACTCAGCTTCCTGCTCCACCATGGAGCGCCGGCGATATCGGTGACGACCGCGCCGGACCGCTCCACGATCAGCCCGGCTGCCGCCACGTCCCAGGGCGAGAGGCCGCCGTTCTGCACGAAGGCGTCGAAACGGCCGTTGGCCACGTAGACGAGCGCAAGGGCCGCGCTGCCCATACGCCGATGAATCCGGATCAGCGGCGCAACCTTCCGCTCGCGTGCCAGCCCGCCGCGTCCGATCACCGCCAGGCTGACGACGTAGTCCGACAGGGCTTCCTTGGTCGACGTGGTGATCGGCTCGCCATCCAGCAGGGCCGGACCGTCGACAGCCGCGCTATACAGGTCACCGCGCGCGGGATCGAACACGACGCCGACGGTGGGAAGATCGTCGACCACCAGACCGATGCTCACGCAGTAGTACGGGATCCCGTTCGCGTAGTTGACGGTCCCATCGAGTGGGTCGATGACCCAGGTTCGTCCGTTGTGCGAACCGTCGTCACGCAGGACGCCGGCGTGGTCGCCGGACTCCTCGGCCAGGATGGCGTCGCCGGGGAATCGGGCCTTGATGGCATCGATGACGAGCCGCTCCGACGCGTAGTCGGCATTGGTGACGACATCGCGCTTGCTCTTGTAATCGATTCGATCAAGGCGCTCGTAGCTGTCGATCAGGATGGTGCCGCATCGGCGCGCGAGATCCGTGGCGAAGGTGAGCTCATCGGCCCAGCGGCTGGTCATGGACCTCAGGGTAGCCGGAACGAGACGGTCTCCACCGTGACCTCGCCCTCGGGCTCCGCGCTGAAGCCGAACGAGACGTCGACATCGGTGCCTGGCGGGAGGTAGTCGACCGTGACCTCGTTCTCCTCCTCGGCGCCATCGACCGTTGCCGTCGCGCGCAGGACCAGTTGCTCCGCTGCGCGGTCGCCGTCGTTTGTCACGGTGGCGGGTACGATCCAGGCGCCGGGGGCCTCGTATGCGGCCTCCGCCATGAGCGTCACCCTCGGTGCGGGCGGCTGGCCCTCATCGGTGATGCCGTCGACGATCAAGAAACCGACGAGGCCGATCACCACCGCGGCGCTGACGCCCAGCACGATCCACTCGAGCCAATTCTGACGCATGGCCTACGACGCCTCCTGCTGCGACGGCTTCCCCTTGCTGCCGCCCCCAACCAGGAGCCGCCCGGCTGCCGCACCGAAGGATGCCACGACGGCGAGCATCACGGTCTGCCCCACGATCGTCGAAGGCGATACCCCGTCGGTCCGGCCGAAGGCCCACATGAGCAACACGCTGACGAGCAGGCTAACTGCGTACGCAGCCAGCGTCTCGGTGAACGGATGGTCCAGCGGACTGTCGCCGGCGTCCGTCGTGCGTCCGCCCCGGAAGTCAGCATAGAAAACGAGGCCGAACGTGATGACCAGGCTGGCGGGGATCGCAAGCAGGAGCAGCCACCACTCCGCCTCGATACCGAGAAGCACCGGCTCCTCGGTGGGCGCGATGTTCATCGCGAACAGCAGCGCAGCGCCGCCGGCGATGAAGAGGCGTCCGAAGGCTCCGACGCCGGCACCATCGCCCACCGTGCTGCCCTGGTCCTCCGCATCCTCGGCATCATCATCTGGCGAGGCAAGCTGGGCTCCCGCCAGCGACACGCCGAACGCGACCGGGATCATCTCGAGGGCGATCTTGCCGACGGCATCGCGCAGTCCGGTCTCGAGGCCGATCCGGCCCAGCAGCAGCATCGCAATCGTCGCCACGACCGCCGCGATTCCCATCGTCTCCACCGAGTCGATCAGCAGCTCCGCCCACGTGCGCTCGCGTCGAAAGCCGCTCACCGCGCTAT
>JBPCKH010000234.1:0-6737 GCA_051004475.1 Candidatus Limnocylindria bacterium
GACGTGCCGGGCTTCAAGTTCGGCCGCTACCACCACATGCGCGAGCCGATCGACCCCGATAATCCCGACCGCACCTCACGTCCCGATGACGAGGCGCTCCTGCGAGCCTTCGCGACGCGCTACTTTCCCGATGGTGCGGGGCCGACCGTGCTTCTCAAGGCGTGCATCTTCACTAACTCACCCGACGAGCACTTCATCATCGACCGCCTGCCCGAATCTCCGCAGGTCAGCGTTGCGGTCGGCTTCAGCGGCCGCGGCTACAAGTTCTGCAGCGTGGTCGGCGAGATCATGGCCGACCTTGCGACTCACGCGCAGACCAGCCACGACATCGGCCTCTTCAAGCTCGACCGATTCGACCCGAGCTGAGCGGCGATCTGTTCGACGGTGGGGCAGCGTGAAGCAGGCGCGGGATCGGCTCCGGCGCCAGCCACGCGCGGAAATATCGGTCAAAGCCGGCCCGCCGGCCGGCTGCCATGGGACGACGCGGCGTCAGCCGAGCCGTGTGGCATCCACCGTGCGAACATGCGTGGGATGAACCAGGACGTCGGCAATGACACGTTCCGCGCGCTCGGCCTCAGAGATGAGCTGCTGGAGTGCCTGGGCGAGCTCGGCTATGAGGAGCCGACGCCCGTCCAGCGCGAGGCGATCCCGCCACTCCTGGACGGTCGCGACCTGCTCGCTGAAGCACCCACCGGCACCGGCAAGACGGCGGCGTTCGCGCTGCCGCTGCTCCAGGGGCTGCATCGGTCCGGATCCGGCGGGCCGGAGGGGCTGGTCCTGGTTCCGACGCGCGAGCTGGCCATGCAGGTCGGGCAGGCCGTGCATCGGTACGGGCGTGGGCTGGACGTGCAGGTGCTGCCGGTATACGGCGGCCAGCCGATCGGTCACCAGCTGCGGGGGCTGAAGCGAGGCGTCGACATCGTGGTTGCAACGCCAGGCCGGGCGGTGGATCACCTCAAGCGCGGCTCGCTGCGCCTGGACGAGGTCCGCTTCGTGGTGCTGGACGAGGCCGATGAGATGCTCGACATGGGGTTCGCCGAGGACCTCGAGGCAATCCTTGGCGAGGCGCCGTCCGAGCGACAGACCGCGCTCTTCTCGGCCACCATCTCCCCGGGCATCGCGCGGATCGCCGCTCGCCATCTCCACGATCCGGTACGGATCAGCCTCGCTCGCGAGGCCACCGCTGCCGGCGACGCGCCGCTGCTGCGCCAGATCGCCTACGTCGCGCCGCGCAGCCACAAGCTGGCGGCCCTGACGCGGGTGCTGGACGTCGAGGCGCCGACGTCGGTGCTGATCTTCGCCCGGACGCGGCTCGAAGTGGATGAGCTCACCGAGGCGTTGTCCGGCCGCGGCTACGACAGCGCGGCGCTGCACGGCGGCCTCGGCCAGGACCAGCGGGACCGGGTCATGTCGCGCTTCCGCGACGGATCCGTGCAGGTGCTGGTCGCGACCGACGTCGCCGCACGCGGCCTGGACATCGAGCAGGTCTCCCACGTCGTCAACTACGACGTGCCCTCGGACCCCGACGCGTACGTGCATCGCACCGGTCGCACCGGTCGCGCGGGACGGAAGGGCGTGGCGATCACCCTGGTCGAGCCGCGCGAGCAGCGGCTGCTGCGCAAAATCGAGCGATTGACCGGCAAGAAGATCGAGATCGCGCGCCTGCCCACCGTGGCCGACCTGCGCGCGCGCCGCATGGAGCTGCTGGAAAGCTCGCTGCGCGAGGCTCTGCTCGGCGACGACCTGGACCGATACCGCGGCGTGATCGAGCCGCTCGCGGATGAGTTTGATCCCTTCGATATTGCGCTGGCAGCAGCCTCTGTCGCCGATGCCGCCGCCGGGCCTGAGCCGGAGCAGACCGAGCTGCCCGACCTGACCCTGCGTCCGCAACGCTCCGATTCCGGACCTCGGCGAGGACCTCCGGTGCGACACGCGCAACGCGAATACCGCGGCGGCGACGGCACGGTGCGCCTCTTCCTCGGTGGCGGGCGCCAGGCGGGCATTCGGCCGGGCGACATCGTGGGCGCCATCACCGCCGAGGCGGGCATCGGCGGACGCGCGCTCGGCGCCATCGAGATCTTCGACCGATACGCCCTGGTCGAGGTCCCGGACGATGTCGCCGATGACATCATCCGCGCGCTTCGCGAGGGCAGCATCCGCGGCCGCCGCTTTCCCGTGCACCGAGACCGCGACGTCGAAGGCTGAATTCGGCCAGGGCGCTCCGAAGGTCACGTCACGCGGGGTTCGACCGATACTTCAGGGTGCTGCTGGCCTGAGGCTGGGGTCTGATCTGGTAGATCACACCCGACTGCCACCAGCGAGGGTCGCTCATCCCCGCTCCATGACTCCCGACTCCCATCGCAGATCGGGGAGGTCGCGATCGAGCCGGTCGAACACGTACACGTTCGACGCGAGCACGAGGCGCCGTCCGGAGCCATCGTCCACGACCTCGATGCTGCGCCAGTCGGGCAGTCGCTCGGCGTCGGCGGGCTCGATCGCGCGGCAGGCCGTGTACGGAGCCTCGCTGCGCTCCGAGCGGCAGCCGAACTCGTTCGCCAGGCGCTCCTCGGCGACCTCGAGCTGGAGCTGGCCGACGACGCCGATGATCGGATCGGCCATGCCATCGGGGCGGCGCAGCACGCGGATGACGCCTTCCTCCTCGAGCTGGCGCATGCCGTTGCGGAACTGCTTGTAGCGGGAGGTATCGCGGCTTCGGAGGTACGCGAAACGCTCGGGCAGGAAGGCCGGAATCGGCGCAAAGGCCACCGTTCCATCTTCCGAGAGGGTGTCGCCGACCTGCACGCCGGTCGCATTCACGATGCCAATGACGTCTCCCGGCAGCGCCACGTCAATCGTCTGGCGCTCCTGGCCGAACAGCTCGTTGGCATAGCTGAGCGAGGTGCGCCGGCCGGTGCGGCCATTGATGGCCGTCATGCCGCGGACGAACCGTCCCGAGTGGATACGCATGAATGCGACTCGGTCACGGTGTCGTGGATCGGTGTTGGCCTGCACCTTGAACGTCTGCGCGCTGAACTGCCCGTCGAGCGGTTGTACCCGGCCATCGACCGATGGACGGGCCGATGGCGGAGACGCAAAGCCCGGGAATGCCCCGATGAGGCTCGACAGCCCGGCATTGGTGAGCGCGCTGCCGAAGAAGACGGGCGTCACCGTCTCCGCGCGAACCGCGTCGGGGTCGATCGTCGTTGCGACCAGGGCAGCCTCTTCGCGCGCTTCGGCCCACTCGACGTGCGACGGGCCCGGAGTCCATGCCGCGGCCGGGGTCCGCATCCCCGACCCGACCGTCGCCCCATGCGTGGTCGTTTCCGACTCGATGACGTCGTCGGTCGCAATGTCGAGCAGGCCGCGAAGCTGGCCATGGGTCCCGATCGGCCAGTTCACCGGCACCGGCTGGACACCGATCTCGCGCTCGATCTCGTCGAGCAGGGCGAGTGGCGCGAGCATCGGTCGATCGCATTTGTTTATGAAGGTGACGATCGGAAGGCCACGCATGCGGCAGACCTGGAAGAGCTTGAGGGTCTGTGGCTCAAGTCCCCTGCCGGCGTCGAGCACCATCAGTGCGGCATCGACCGCCCACAGCGTGCGGTACGTGTCCTCGCTGAAGTCGGCGTGGCCGGGGGTGTCGACCAGGTTGTACTGGTAACCACCGTGCTCGAAGCGCAGCACCGTGGAGCTGACGCTGATCCCACGACGTCGCTCCATCTCCATCCAGTCGCTGACGGTGTTGCGCGCCTGCCGCCGCGCCCGTACCGAGCCCGCCTCGTCGACCGCGCCACCGAAGAGCAGGAGCTTCTCCGTCAGCGTGGTCTTACCGGCGTCCGGATGGCTGATGATCGCGAACGTTCGCCGGCGCGCGGCAAGCTCAAGCACGCCAGTCGGGGCCGATGAGGCTGGCGGGGAGATCGTCACGACGACCCCGATTGCAATTCGACGACCCGATGGTCCGTTTGACACATTCGGCCCGTCAACGGACACTGGCAATGCTGCTGCATACCGATAGCCTGACACACGCGCCAGGAACACCGGGAGCGCATCACCCTTCTTGTGGCTCTACACCGCCCGGCTCGACTGACTCTCCGGTCAGCGTCAAGGTTTCGCCGGGTCGCCGCTCTCATCGTACAAACTGCGCCTGACCGGGCCCGCTGCGGCGGGTGCGTCGTCGTCAGGAGATCCATGTCCTTTTCTCATCTCGGGCTGCGCCCCGAACTCCTGCGTGCCCTCGCCGATTCCGGCTACGACACGCCCACCCCGGTCCAGCGTGAGGCGATCCCGATCGTTCTGGCCGGCCGCGACCTCATGGCCGGCGCCCAGACCGGAACCGGCAAGACGGCCGCTTTCGTACTACCCATCCTCCAACGCCTTCACGACTCAACCGCCGAGGTGGACCGCAGGGCCGTCCGCGCTCTGATCCTGGTGCCGACGCGCGAGCTAGCCATCCAGGTCGAGGAGAGCGTCACGACGTATGGCAAGCATGTCCCGCTGCGCTCGGTGGCGGTGTACGGCGGCGCGAGCCTGCCCGATCAGCTGCGCGAGCTCGATGCCGGTGCCGAGATCGTGGTCGCCACGCCGGGTCGCCTGTTGGACCTCGTGTGGCGCGGCAGCATCGACTTCGGCGCCATCGAGTTTCTCGTCCTGGATGAGGCGGATCGCATGCTCGACATGGGATTCATCGACGACATCCGGACCATCATCTCGCTGCTCCCGACGCAGCGCCAGAGCCTGCTCTTCTCGGCAACCTTCCCCGATGCGATCAAGCGCCTGACGAAGACGCTGCTGAAGGACCCCGCAACCGTGCAGGTCACGCCGCCGAACTCGACGACCACGCTGGTCGAGCACGTGGTGCTCCGCGTCGAGGATTCGCAGAAACGAGCAGCGCTGAGCCATCTCGTCTCCAGCGGACGCATCACCTCCGCGCTCGTCTTCGTACGCACCAAGCACGGGGCCGATCGCCTGGCCGGCCACCTGTTCCGTGACGGGATCAGGGTCGCCGCCATCCATGGTGACCGCGCCCAGTCGCAGCGCATCGCGGCATTGGATGACTTCAAGGAGGGCCGCGTGGCTGTCCTGGTCGCAACCGAGGTGGCCGCACGCGGCATCGACATCGACGCGCTTCCGTACGTCGTCAACTACGACCTGCCACGCTCCGCGGAAGACTACGTCCACCGTATCGGTCGCACCGGTCGCGCTGGGGTAGTCGGAGTCGCGATCTCCTTGGTCTCGGAGGCTGAGCTCCCGCAGCTCAACGAGATCGAGGCACTCATGGGCCGCAAAATTGCCGTCGAGGTGGTGCCGGGGTTCGCAGACGATGCGCGACAACGGGACGTTCGCCGCGGGCCACGCGGCGAGACCGCGGTTGGATCTCGGTACGCCGGACGTCACACACCGAACCGGCGGCCGGGACCACCCGCTCGACATGCGGGGGCACGGCCCCCTTCTCGGGCGAGCCGGGCAGGCTGGACGCCGATGCCAGGCGAACGAACCGCTGACCGCTGAGACACCGAGGAGCTGCGCAACCAGTGCGCGGCGAATCATCGAAGCGGAACCCTCCCCCCAAGCGCGTTCTGTTCGCTCGACTCTGACCGCTCCGTCCCGCGCCCGCGGCCGGTGGCGGGCTGTTCTGAGCCCGGATGTTGGGGTGGCCTACGGGAATCGAACCCGTAACCGTCGGATCCACAATCCGATGCTCTGCCGATTGAGCTAAGGCCACCACGTTGTACGCTTCGGGTCGAGCGTCCGAGAGCCCACCGGCATCGATGGACAGAGCTCCTACCGCGGCGCGTATCGTGACCGACTCCCCTGTCTCGGTCAACCGGTCGGAGGCCACGGCTGATCGCGGCTCCTACGGACTGGCGCGTTCCGCCACTGCGCAACCCGCCCATTCCGCCTCCCACAATGATGGCCTGCGGGGTCCTGTTCGTATGGTTTGCAACTGTCGTCGCAGCCATTGGGCAATCCGTCGAGATGAGGCCCCGGTCAATGAGAGCAGCTCTGCACAAGCGGGCAGGGGGCGACAGTCAAGCGGCCCTGCGGCCCGGGACGTTGTTGATGTGTCGTGCCGCCTAGCCGGTGGGGCCACCAACGGGCGGGAAATCGGCCCCCGGCGGTGCATCTCGTCAACGTGATGACCGCACCAATCCACACCGTTCCACCCTCGCGAGGGGTGGGGTTCTGAAGGTCACGGCCAGAAGTACTAGGATAGGTCTTCGAGTACGCGAACTCGGGATTGGCCGCCATGTGCGCTGGACGATCTTCGAGACACTATAAGGGGGAATTCGTGCGCATCAGACGACTGCCAGCCGTCGCATTGACGCTGGCGCTCCTCGTCACGAGCCTTTCGCTGCAGGCTGCCCAGGCAACTCACATCAGTGCTGGGGAGCTCCTGCCCGACCTCGGAATGAATGTCACTCGGAGACACAGCATCGAAACCGTGGGCGATCAGACTCGCCTGCGCTTCACGACGGTCATCATCAATATCGGCGACGGGCCGTTCCAGGTGCGTGGCAGCTCGCCGCCGAACGGAGAGATGCCGGTCGACCAGCAGATATTCAATGCCGATGGCACGAAGACGACGACGCCGACCAACTTCCGCATGATCTTCGGCGGAGACGGCCACAATCACTGGCACGTCCGCGACCTGGCGACATACGAGCTTCAGAACACCGCAGCCACCATCAAGCGCACCGGTGAGAAGCGCGGCTTCTGCTTCTTCGACAATGAAG
>JBPCKH010000235.1:0-3714 GCA_051004475.1 Candidatus Limnocylindria bacterium
GAGGGCTCGCCACGCCAGCTCATCGACCAGCACTCGACCAAGGAGGTGCTCGAGCTGCGCTTCACCGACGCGGTGCGCGACGATCTCGACGGCCAGCTCGACGGACTCGCTGATCGGGTCGAGGAGCTCCCGGACCGACATCTGCTGTACACCGAGAACGGCGAGCGCACGCTCGAGCAGGTCAACCTTCGCAAGATCCCGGTCGAGAGCGCGCTCGTGCGCCGATCGAGCATGGAGGACGTCTTCCTGCGCCTGACCGGCCGCTCGCTCATCGAATAGACACCGCATGACAACGCTTACCGCATCCGGCCGCGTCTGGCAGCGCAACTGGCTCGTCTACAAGCGGCTCTGGCATCGGTCCCTGGCCTTCGGCTTCCTTCAGCCGGTGCTCTTCCTGACCGCCATGGGCATCGGCATCGGCGCACTCCTGACGCCTGCCAGCCTCGAGGCGTTCGGTGGCGTGCCGTACATCGACTGGCTCGGGCCTGGACTGCTGGCCGCCATGTCGATGCAGACCGCCACCTTCGAATCGACCTACCCGATCATGAACAAGATCATGTGGGGCCGGAACTACGAGGCCATGCTGTCGACTCCGGTCGGCATTCGCAGCATCCTGTTCGGTGAGCTGGCGTGGGCCACGTTCCGCATCGGCTCATTGGCGGCGGTCTTTCTGGTGGTGCTGGTCGTGTTCGGGATCGTGCGCACGCCGCTGGCGATCCTGGCCGTCCCGTTCGCCATGCTGATCGGCACCGCTTTTGCCGCCTGCCTGATCGCGTTCACCGCCACCCAGAAGAACGACGTTGGCTTCAGCGCCATCTTCCGCTTCGTCATCAACCCGCTGTTCCTGTTCAGCGGCACCTTCTTCCCGCTCACCAACCTGCCCGAACCGCTGCGCGCCGTGGCTTGGGCGACCCCGCTGTTCCACGGTGTCGAGCTCGTTCGGGGTTCCATCCTGGATCAGCTTGATCCGCTGACCGCCCCGCTTCACATCGCGTATCTCCTGATCATGTTCGGCGTCGGTGCCTGGTTCGCCGAGCGCACCCTCACCAGGCGAATGGCCGGCTAGACCGATGACGACTCTCACCCGTCCCGTTGCCGCCCCCGGCGCGCTGGCAACCGCATGGGCCCGCATCTGGCGCTCGCGGCGCCTGGTCGAGCGCAACATCATGGTCTACCGCCACCAGTGGATCATCATCCTGAGTGGCGTCTTCGAGCCGATCTTCTACCTTGTTGGGATCGGCCTGGGACTGGGTGCCATCATCCAGGAGGTTCCGCTACCGAACGGCCAGGTCGTCGCCTATGCCGCGTTCGTCGCGCCGGCGCTGGTGGCCACCGCTGCCATGAACGGAGCGGTCTTCGAGACGATCTTCAACGTCTTCTTCAAGCTCAACTATGCGAAGACCTACGACGGCGTGCTGGCCACGCCGATGGGGATCACCGAGATCGCGCTCGGCGAGCTGCTCTGGGCGCTCATGCGCGCCGCGCTCTACGCAATCGCCATGTTCGTGATCATGTTCTTCATGGGACTCGTCCTGTCGCCCCTCGGGATCCTCATGGTCCCTGCCTCATTGCTCGTCGCGGCGGCGTTTGCGGCTGCCGGCCTGGCCGGAACCTCGTACCTGCGCACGGTGAACGACTTCGATGTGCCGATGGGCCTGATCGTGATGCCGATGTTCCTGTTCAGCGGAACCTTCTTCCCGATCGAGGCGGTGCTGCCGGACTGGCTCGTCACCGTCATCCAGCTCACGCCGCTGTACCACGGCATCAACCTGATCCGCGGGCTCTCGACCGGCATCATCGGCATCGGGCAGCTGTGGGACCTGCTCTACCTGGTCGCCTTCTTCGGGGTTTGCCTCTGGATCGCCATGCGCCAGATGGAGCGCAAGCTCATCAAGTGACCGTGCGAGGCAGCTATGGACATCACCTGCGCCTGGCTATCGCAACACCCGATGCGGTCCGCCCACTACCCTGGATAGCTCTCTGGGATGAGAATTCGATAGGAAAGCCCGCGTCCGGGTGCCGGTCCACGCGACTCGCGGCGTTCAGACGATGCGGTGCCAGGGCTCATCGACCGCGGCGTCCGCGCGACGATAGGACTCGGCGAGGATGGTGATGGGGTGGACCGTGGGCACGCCGGATGACTGCTCGATCTGCCAGCGGCAGGTCTCGGAGTCGCAGGCGGCACGCGCGGCGCCCGAGTCACGCACCGCAGCGAACAGCGGCGCGCCAACATCCTGGGCGATCTGCCAGCGCTCGACCTTGAGTCCGTAGGTGCCGGCCGCGCCGCAGCAGTCGTGATCCGAGTCGACCGCGCGCAGTCCGGGCACCAGCGCGAACAGGTCCATCGCTGGCGTGCCGATCCCGTGCGACTTCAGCTGGCAGGGCGGGTGGTACGGCAGCGGCTCGTCCATCGGCGCGAAGCCGACGTTCAGCTCGCCGCGGTCATGGAGATCCAGCAGGAGCTCGCAGATGTCCCAGGTCGCATCGGCCACGGCGGTCGCATCGGCGTCCGAGAGGTCGAGCATCTCGCGATACTCGGCCTTGAGGGCATGCGTGCACGAGGTCGAGGTGCCCACGATCCTGTAGCCGGCACGCGCGAATTCGGCCAGCGACGACAGGTTGCGCCGCGCCTTGCTGCGCGCCTGCTCATACAGGCCGTTCGAGATGAACGGCAGGCCGCAGCATTCCTGGCGCGGCACGATGACCGTGAACCCGTTTCGCTCCAGGATCTCGACGGCATCCCGGCCGAGATCGGGCTCGAAGGCGTTCACGGCGCACCCATGAAAATACACGACCGTCCGTGACGGGTCAGCCGCATGTGGAAGCGCCACCGCACCGCCTCGGCGCTTCCACCATGACGTGAACGTCTGACGCGCGAAGGTCGTCAGCGGACCTCGGCGGTGCACCCCGAGCAACTTTTCGCCGATCCAACGCAGCGGCCGGCTGCGGAGGCCGATATTGGCGAGGGGCGCCAGCGGCACTCCGATGCGCGCGACCAGGTCGGTGTCGCTGATGAGCCGATTGCGAAGGCTGCTTCCCCCGTCCTTCACCATTGAGGCACGTGCCCGACTATTCGTCTCCGCGATGAGCACGCCGGCCGGGCAGGCGCGCGTGCAGATTCCGCAGCCTGAGCAGAGGTCAACGGAGCGATCCGGGGCGTCCGCCCCGACGCCGGGACCGCGGAAGCGCTGCGCCTGCGGGCCGACGTACTTCGGGCCCGGAAATTCATCTGTCACGCGCGCGACCGGGCAGACGGTCGTGCACACGTTGCACTTGATGCACAGGTCGGTGCTGAATGGCGGGAACTCGCGGGCGCCTGCGTCGTGGAAGGTCATGCGGCCACCGTCCGCGACCCCGCCAGGGATCGAGCCGCCTGGTGGGCGCTCGCCAGGGCAACGCCATCGCCGCATCGCTCGTCGAGATAGTGCATGCCAGCCAGGGCTGAGCCGATGACGCGCACGTTGTCGAGCTCGGCTGGCGTCAGCGTCGCGTCGACCTTGATACCGGCCGTCTCGAGCGGATGAGGCGTCAGCGGATCGTCGCTGAACCAAACGTCGCGAGTCGGGGCCACAACGGGCAGCCCGAATACGCGCTCGTGGAGCGAGCCATCATGGTGAGCCCGGATGCCGGCACCGCCGATGCCTCCGGTGGCCAGGACGAAGGCATCTCCGGCGATGCGGAGCGTGCGCGAGGCGGCCTCGGTGTGGATCGCAA
>JBPCKH010000236.1:0-8474 GCA_051004475.1 Candidatus Limnocylindria bacterium
GCGCAGAGCACTGGTACCACCCCATCGAACGCTCGCGTCGAGACCGGCTTCCCGTCGATCGTCTCCGCAGTCCGTGGCGTCACCGCCGACACTCCGACATCCACTCCGTCGATCTACACCTTGACGGCGCGTCCCGTCGACGAGCTCGCGCTCGTCGACCGCGGCGCCCCGGCCGAGGTTCCTCCGTCCGCACCGTTGCCCACCCCGGTCGCCATCGATCCCGACGCCACCCCGCTTGCCGCCCCGAGCGGGGTCGGCGATGTCGCCACTGCCACCGGCCCCTCATCGCGAGGTGTTGTTGCGACGCCGGCCGTCGGTCGACTCACGTGGCCGATCCCAGGGGGTTCGTATAGCCAGTCCTTCCATGCCGGCCACCTTGCGGTCGACATCGCCGCTCCGTATGGTTCCCAGATCGTGGCCGCCCAGGGCGGCGTTGTGGCGTCGGCCGGCTGGAGGAACAACGGTGGCGGCAACGTCATCAGCATCGACCATGGCAACGGGATGGTGACCGTCTACAACCACCTCGGTACCATCTGGGTCAGCGCAGGGCAGTACGTCGCCGTTGGCCAGGGCATCGGTGGTGTGGGCTGCACCGGCATGTGCACCGGGCCGCACGTTCACTTCGAGGTGATCGTGAACGGCATCATCGACAACCCCCAGCGATACTTCTAGGCCCCGTTTCGGGTCGCTGCCTCGATCTGTCGAGGCAATCTCGCACGATTGGCCTTCCTTGTGCGATTCTCACGACACACCGAGGCCCCCAAAGCGTGAACCATGCGTCGAATCGAGCCTCGTGCGGCTCCGACCCCGCTGCAGTGCGTGAATCGCGCGTGGCGGAACGGTCCTGTGAGATCGCCTCGATAGATCGCGGGCCGACCACCCTTGTTCGCTGATCGCGCTCGGATACTTGTCTCCGGTGGAGCCGGGGGAGATGGAGCATCCTCGTTTCGACGTGAGGCCCACGTCCCTCGCGGCGGACCGGACGGCGGTGACGGGGGACGCGGCGGCAGCGTGATCCTGGTCGTCGAGGCCGGCATGACGACGCTCGGCGATTTCAAGCGTCAGCGTCACTTCCGGGCCGCCGACGGCGCAAAGGGCATGGGACGTCGCGCGCACGGCAAGAACGCGTCCGATGTGACCATTCGCGTGCCGCCCGGAACGGTCGTCCGCACCCAGCCCGAAGGTGAGTTCCTCGGCGAGCTGATGGAGGCCGATGCGCGCCTGGTCGTCGCCCGCGGTGGCCGCGGTGGCCGCGGCAACGTGCACTTCGCCAGCGCGACGCACCGAGCCCCGAAGCACGCCGAGAAGGGTACGCCCGGCGAGGAGATGCGGATCGAGCTCGAGCTCAAGCTCATCGCCGATATCGGCCTCGTCGGTGCGCCGAACGCCGGAAAGTCGACCCTGCTGGCGGCCATGACCGAGGCACGGCCGGAGGTGGGCGCCTACCCGTTCACCACGCTCACCCCGAATCTCGGCGTTGTGGCGCTGGACGAGGATCGGAATGCGGTCATCGCCGACGTTCCCGGCCTGATCGAGGGCGCGAACGAGGGTCGTGGACTCGGGCACCACTTTCTGCGTCACGTGGAGCGCACGCGCGTCATCGTCGGCGTCGTGGACGGCGCCGCTCGCGAGCCGGTCGAGGAATGGGGTGCGGTCGCCGACGAGCTGCGCCTGCACGACCCGGCGCTGATCGAACGGCCGATGCCGCTGGTCGTCACCAAGCTCGATCTGCCCGAGGTTCGCGAGCGCTGGCCGGCATTGCGCAAGGCGCTGACCGCCAAAGGTACGCAGCCGATCGGCGTCAGCGCGCACGACGGCACCGGTCTCGAGGAGCTGCGCGCCATGCTGGCCGAAGCCCTCGGCGACGCGGCCATCGCGGAGGCGGAGCGACCCGCCGACGAGGAGATGCGCGTCCACCGCTTCGACCCGCTGGCGGAGGGTTGGGAGGTCGTCGTGGAGGCTGACGGCTTCCGCGTCGGCGGGAAGCGGATCGAGCTCCAGGCCGCGCGCACCGACTTCGAGAACGAGGAGTCACGCGACCGTTTCTGGCGGCAGCTCGAGCGGCTCGGCATCGACGCCGAGCTCCGTCGCCAGGGCGCCGGCGCCGGATCAACGGTGCTCATCGGGCCGATCGAGCTCGAGTGGGGCGACGACGATTGAGCACCGCCATGCTGATGGCGCCGCGGTCCGCGGCCGCGCCGCAGGCGCGTGTTGCCCGATCCGCGCCGGACGAGGCACCTCGCCGGATTGGCATCCTCGGCGGCACCTTCGACCCGCCGCATATCGGTCATCTGTGGCTGGCAGCCCTTGCCGCCGATGCCCTGGATCTCGACTGCGTGCTCTTCATGC
Source organism: Candidatus Limnocylindria bacterium (assembly GCA_051004475.1). GTDB lineage: Bacteria > Chloroflexota > Limnocylindria > QHBO01 > QHBO01 > JACDBZ01. The sequence continues at coordinate 2,350 of JBPCKH010000236.1, forward strand.
CGGCCGCCCAGCCACCGCACAAGGGCGGACGCATCATCTCCCGCGCGGCGGATCGGCTGCTCATGGCGCGCCTGGCCATCAACGCCAATCCGTCGTTCGAGCTCACCGGCCTCGAGATGGAGCGGCCGGGCCCGTCGTACACGATCGACAGCGTCATCGAGCTGAAGCGCCTGCATCCCGATACCGAGCTGTTCCTGGTCATGGCGACCGATTCGCTCGACCAGATCGACACGTGGCGTGAGCCGGATCGGCTGCTCCAGGAGATCGAGTGGGCGGTCGGTCCGAGGCCCGGCAGCGAGCTGCCGGATCGGTCCAGGCTGGAGGAGCGCTTCGGCGAGCGGGCCTCGCGCATCCATCTGCTGGATGGGCCGTCGCTCGACGTCAGCAGCTCGCAGATCCGTCGAAGGGTGGCGGCCGGGCGCACCATCCGCTACCTTGTGCCCCGCGACGTGGAGGAGATGATCATCGAGCGCAGGCTGTACCGACGTGGCTGAGGAAGCCGCTGAAGCAAGGGTCCTCGAGGACCGCGTGGAGATCCCGGCCGATGCCGCCGAGCTGGCGCACCGCATCGTGGAGATCGCGTCCGACAAGAAGGGCAACAACATCGTCATGCTGCGCACGGCGGAGCTGACGAGCATGGCCGATTTCTTCGTGATCTGTTCCGGCCGCAGCGACCGTCAGGTCAACGCGCTCTCGAGTGCGATCGTCGGCGAGCTGCGAGATGACGGCATCCGCCCGCTCGGTATCGAGGGCCGCCAGTCGGCGCGCTGGGTCCTCCTCGACTATGGCAGCGTGATCGTCCACGTATTCGCTCCCGAGGAGCGCGAGTACTACGGCCTCGAGCGACTGTGGAGCAAGGCGGCCCAGGTCGTCCGCATCGTCTGACACTCACACCGTCCGTACTGCGCACCGATTTCGGTCGTTTCCAGCCTGGACTGGGTTGCGCGCTGGGTCTGTCCGATATTCCGGCGCTTCCCACGCGCGACGGGTGCGCGGATGGAGCCTGCAGGCCGCGCAGCGACTGACATTTCGGTCGTTCCCGGCCCGAAGGTACCTTTCGGTCCTGCCCGCATGGCCCATCGGTCCCATTGAGCGGACGCGCCGCGATTCGCATGCTCGGCACATGACCGACCACGCGCGACGTTCACGACCGATCGAGACCTGCCGCTTCTGCAGCGGCACGCTGCTCACGAGCGTGTACGACACCGTTTTCCGTGATCCCGAGGCCGATGAGCGACTTTTCTTCGCCATCCCCGGCGCGCTCTGCGTGCCCTGCCGCCAGCTCTACGTCGACCAGCAGCTGATCGGGATCCTGGGACTCGACGGGGCGCGCTGCACGTTCGCGATCGAATCGGACCGCGTGCTCACCGCCGGCCGAGCTGGCCAGGCGGGACCGGCGCAGGCCGCCTGAGGCGTCGTCTCTCAATCGCGACTCCTGTCAGAGATTCATCACCAGCCTCGCAGCGCTACAATCGGCCCTCTGAGCCTCCAGAGGTATAGATTTGCGCGGTTCCAGCCCCGGATCATGCCCAGATCGCCCAGCTTGTGCACCTAGAGTCGCGTCGTGAAAATCCGATAGGAAACGCGCGGACGTCACCGAGCCGCGAGCAGGTGTTCCCCGAGCCAGGTGACCAACGCCGGCTCCTCGGCCATGACATTGGTCTTGATGGCGAGGTCAGCCTCGAACAGACCGATCAGCATTGCATCCAGCTCGTCGCCCCGATAGCGTCGCGCCGCCTCCACGACCCGTTCCGCCATCCGCGCATTGCCGCGCGCGATGCGGCGCGCGATCTCGTTCGGCGAGGTCTTCGCCGCCACCAGGTCCCGGGCCACGATGAGGTCCGATACTCGGCTCGCCAGTGACGCAAGGATGCGCAGCCCGGGCTGCCCGTCGGCCAGGGCTCGCTTCAGCGCCTCCGCGACCGCCGCAGGCTCCCGGCGATCTAGCGCATTGGTGATGGCAAAGACCGATGCCGGCCGCGTGTCGGCCGTCAGCGCCTCGACATCCTCGACGCTGATGGATCGGTCGCCGGCATAGGTGGCGAGCTTGCGCAGCTCCGAGTCGGCGATGCGCGTCATCTCGCCACGCTCGATATCGGTCTCCCAGATCTGTCCGCCGATGCGCTCCGCCAGGATGTGTGCGGCCCGCATCTCGATCTTGAGGCCGATGCGCGCCGCATGCGCGCCGATCCAGGCCCGCAGCTCGCCACGGCGTGGCGCACCGTGCTCCTCGATCCGTCCACCACGCTCCTTTACGGCCTCCGCCAGGCGCTTGAGGAGGGCCGGCGGCTTCGTGATGTCGCGCGACGGTCGCTCCTCGACGAGCGCCAGCGCGGATCCATCCGGCAGGTCGCGCACCAGTGCCAGCAGCCGATCCGCCGCCGCGGTCGCGCGACCGGCCGCCTTGAGCGGCTGACGGAGGACGGCGAGGTGGACGCCGAACATGCTCATCGTGCCGGCCTCGAGCCGGGCGCGGTCGATCGCCGCCTCGTCAGGAGTCGAGCCCGGGATGATCTCGATCCGTTCGCTGGCGTCCACCTCGGTCGCGAACGCGCGGAGTGCGACATCAAGTCCGAAGCCGTCGTCGCCGTGGAGCAGCAGCAGCGGCGCGTTCATGCCCCGGCCTGCCAGGCGGCGCGCAGGCGCGCGACGAGATCGTCAACCGACAGCCCGACGACCTCGGCCAGTTCGGCTTCCAGCGCATGAGCGCGCGGCCGGGCAGCCTCGATGTCACCGGCATGCTCGGGATGTCGCAGCTTCATGTCGTCCAGCCGCTCGTCGATGGTCAGGAACTCCTGCGCCACATGCCGGTCCGCCACCGCCACCAGAACGGAGGGCCAGCCGCGCGGGAAGCGATCGTCGTCGAGCAGGCAGGTGATCGGGTGGGAGGCGACCGGCATAGCGAGCTCCTCGTATCCCGCCGCCTCCAGTCTCCGTGCGCCCACGATGCCGTGCTCACCGCCGTCGCGCCGGATCTCAACCTTGTCGATGTCGTGCAGGAGCGCGGCCGCCTCGACCAACGCGCCGTCGATCGGGGTTTGTGCTTTGGCCAGCCTCGTGGCGGTGTCCACCCCCACGCGGGCGACGCCCTCGGAATGTACGAGAATGCCCTCGGGTAGCTCGGCGTCGGCCAGCATGCGGCGAGCGGTGGATCGGTCGGGAACGGCCATGGACCGATGCTACCCGCGGACCCGGCACCGTGCACCGTGCGCGCCGCGCCCCAGCCGGCATCGGTCCTTACCTGGTAGGAACGGCCGTCGGTTACGACTTCGATGTCACCGTCAAGGTCGGTGCGGAAAACCGCGATGCCCGGGCGAGATCCGAGGGCGGCGAGCGTTTCCGGCGCTGGATGTCCGTAGTCGTTCCCCTCGCCGGCCGAGATGACCGCGACACTGGGCCGGGCCGCGTCCAGCAGGGCAGGGGTGGTCGAGGAGGTGGAGCCGTGGTGACCGACCTTGAGCAGATCGACCACCGGCAGACCGCGGCTGACCAATGCCGCCTCGACCGGTTCTTCAGCGTCGCCGGTGAGGAGAGCCGTGAATCCCCCGTGCCGCAGCACCATGACCACTGATCCGTTGTTGATGTCACCGTCAGGCAGCGGAGCCACCGCATCGGCCTCCGATGGGTAGATGATCTCGACCGAGGTGGATCGGTCCAGCATGAATCGCTGACCCTGCCGCATATTGACGAGATCCACGGCTTCCGTGGAAGCATCGGCCATGAGCCGATCGAACGCCGGATTCTCGAACGGGATGCCGGCATGCAGCACGGCGCTGATGCGAAACCGATCGAGGACATCCACGAGACCGGCAACGTGATCTTGATGCGGATGGCTCAGCACCAGCAGGGCGATCTGGCGCATGAAAAACGGCAGGTTGGCGCCCAGGCGCCGAAGGGTCAGCTCCGGGTCAGGACCGCCATCGATCAGCATCGTCGCGCCGGAGGGAGCCTCGACCAGGATGGCGTCGCCCTGCCCGATGTCGAGGGTGGTCACGTGCAGCCGTCCGTCCGGGCGAGACGTCACGGTGACGGCGAGCAGGATGACCGTCAGGGCAAGGCCCATCGGGAGCGGACGCAGGATGCGTTGCGCCAATGCCGCAGCGGCGCCGGCGGTCCGTTCGTCGGGTGATTGATCCGACGCGGTGGACGTTCCCAGTGCCCAGCTGGCGAGACCGAGGATCGGGAGCCATGCCACCGCGATCGGCGCTGGGATCGAGACATCGACGGCTGCATAGGGGAGTGACGCCATGGCCATCCCCAGGCTCACAATCACCCGCAGCACCAGCCAGGCGGCACCCCCGGCAAACCAGGTCGCGGCGTCGCCGATGACAGGGAAGGGGATGGTCGAGCTCAGCATTCCGGCCACCGACGCGATGGCGCTGATGAGCATCGCGATCGGGACGAACGGCACCACGAGCACGTTCGCCAGTGGTGCCACCATGGACAGGCGCTCGAAGTTCACCAGGAGCACGGGCAGCGTGGTGAGCTGCGCGGCAAGGGTCAGTGCGACCGGCTCGCGAATCCAGGCTGGCCAGCCGGGAAGGCGACGCTCCACCCCCGCGCCGAACCAGATCAGCCCACCGGTGGCCAGCAGCGAGAGCTGGAACCCGACGTCCCACAGGACGGCGGGCGCGACGAGGAGCATCACCAGCGCGGCCAATCCCAGGGCCGATGCAGCGTGCGCGCGGGAGCCACCCAGCCGCGCCACGAGCATGGCGCCCGCCATCAGGGCAGCGCGGACGACTGACGGGCTCGCGCCGGTGAGCACGACGTAGGCGCCGACCGTGGCCGTGGCGACGAGTGCCGTCGTCCACCGTCCACCCGGGCGTCGCTCGAGCGGACGGGCCATGGCCGCCACCAACGCGGCGACGATCGCGATGTTCCAACCCGAGATGGCGACGACGTGGGTGAGGCCGGCCGTCGCGAAGGCGTCGTTGATCTCCGGGGCGATCGAGGCCCGAACGCCGAGGAAGATTCCGGCCCCGAGGGCTGCTTCGGGCTCAGGCACGATCGAGTTCAGGCCGCTGAGCAGCGATCCCCGAACGCCGACGAGCACAGCGACCAATCCGCTCGCTGTTTCGATCACCTCGACGGCCCGAGGACGCCCGATGGCGCCGACGCCCTGGCGCGCCAGATATTCGCGGTACGCGAAGCCATCGAAGTCATCCGCCAGCTCAATCCTCGCCCGAACCTGCAGGCGGTCCCCGCTGCGCGCATCGATGCCGCGTGCATCCAGACCAGCAGCCGATCCGCCAGCGGCACCGGCTGGCTGTCGATCACCACCACGAGCTCGCCCAGGACGAGCTGCATCCGATCCTCGCGCGGGCGCGGATCGTCCATGACGGTGCCAACCATCTCGTGCTCGTCGCCGTCCACCAGGATCGCCACGGACGGGATGTCGGTCGGTCGCGACGGGTCCGTCGTAGCCTGGCGCCATGCGCCGAATGCGCCGAATGCGCCGAAAACGCCGATCAGCAGCAGCCCTCCGCCGGTGGCGGCCGATGGACCGATCAGGGCTCCCAGGCCCAGTGCCGCAATGGCGGCGCCGCCCACGGCGAGCAGGGGCGGCGCAACCTCGAGGTCGGCAGCGAGGATACCTGCAGCGACGCCGGCCAGGCCGAGCGGCAGGGCGAAGCGGCCGATGCCCATGGTCAGCCGGCGGTCGCGAGGCCCTGGATGTCCTCCAACTGTCCGCGATTGATGACGCCGCGCTGGACGGCGTCATCGAGCGATGCGAAGGGCTGCTCCTGCCGCGCCGCCACGATCTTCTGAACGGTGACGGGGCCGATGCCGGGCAATGCCTCGAGCTCCTCGGGCGTCGCGGAGTTGAGGTTCACCAGCCCACCACTCCCGCCACCACCATCGCCGCCGGTCGCGGGCGATCCGGAGGTCACGGGACTTCCTCCACCGGCGACTTGGGCTTCGCCGATGCGCGGCACCCGAACCTGCTCGCCATCCGCCAGCGTCTGCGCGAGGTTGATGCCTGACGCGGCGGCTGCCAGGTCGGCATCCGAGGCGTATCCGCCAGCGGCGGCGATGGCCTCGGCAATCCGGGATCCGGCGGGCAGCTCGCGCACCCCGGGCTCGGCGACCGCGCCCTGGACATCGACCACGATCGGCCCTGT
>JBPCKH010000237.1:0-4547 GCA_051004475.1 Candidatus Limnocylindria bacterium
GACCACGTGTTGCCGTCGGGGTCGCTGAAGTAGATGAAGGATCCCCACGACTGAACGTCGACCTCGCCGGTCTCGACGCCGCGGCTCATGAGCTGCTCGCGCACGGCCGCCACGTCCTCGACCACGACCTGGAGCCCCTTCTGCGACCCCGGCGCCATCTCGGTCAGGCCGATGCCCATGTAGATCGAGCCGGCCGATCCGAGTGGCGTCAGTTGCACGACCCGGAGTTCCGGGTTCACCTGCTGGTCGTGATCGGCGTTGAATCCGACCTGGTCGACGTAGAACGCATTGGCGCGGTCGACATCGGTAAAGGGAATGGCGACAAGCTCGATCTTCATGTCCATCTGAGCACCTCCTTTGTCCCCGATCCTCCCACGGGTTCCTGCCAGGGACTGTCTGGAATGTCGTCGGCCTCCGCAAGTGCACGGGACGGCGATTCCGACGGGCTCCACGTGGGGTTCGTCAGATGGCACGTCGGGGTGCCGTTAGCACCTCCGCGGTGGCGGAAGCGATGAATTCGGCCGCGGTCACGCTCAGACGAGTGCCGATGGACGGTCCGTAGTTGCCTGAATCCCGCCCAACGCCACCTGCTGGTGCCATGTGACGGGACCTGGCGTCCTGGGTCCGCGGGCCGCTCGATCAATCGAGCGTTCGTAACGCGAGGCCGTCGTGGCGCGCGATCTAGTCGATGGATCGAGCGCTGGGGAGCGTGAGGGTCACGCGGGCGCGCGCCTCGTGCAGGTGGGTGCTCGATGTATCGAGCGAACGACACGCGGCGCGCCCCTCATGTGAACAACGCTCGATCTATCGAGCAGCACGGTCTTACGGGCAGACATGGTTGGCGTCGAAGCCGTCCTCGATCCACTGCACCATGCGCAGCTCGCCGCCGGTAAAGGCCGGCCCGTCGCATCGGTCCTTCGCGTCTTCGAGGTTACGGGCGCCAGCGTGCCAGGCCGGGAGTTCCGCGAAGGCGTCGGTGCCCCCGGTGATCCGGTTCCAGAGCCGGGGTGTCGAGTAGAAGCCGACCTCGGCCGGACCCATCGACTCGAGATAGTCAACCGCGCCCTCGAGGGCGGCCACGTTCAGGCTGCGGTCGTCGCGCCAACTGTTGGCGTCCTCGACGTCGAGCCACCAGGCGGGATCGCCGGGCAGGCGATCGGCGTCCTCATCGGTCCATTCGAGGTCGATGTAGGCCTGGAGGGCAGTCTCGTACGCGTGCTCGGCGGCGTTCCAGCCGTAGACGTAGGAGCAGTCCGCTGTATCGGCGCCGGGCGCGTCGGCGGTGTTGCATTCGCGTGGCTCGCGCTGACCATGCGGCCAGTAGCTCGAGAGCTCCGGGCCGGGGTTGCCGGTGTTGGCATACAAGTGCGTGTCGCGACCCGCCCATTCCAGCTGACTCGGATCGTCGCCGGGGCCGAAGCATGGGTTCTCGCTGTACACGCGTCCGCCATTGACGCCGATGATCGCGAACGTGAACGCCTCCGGATACGGGCTGCCGCACTGCGGGTAAGAAATGTCGTAGCCCGGCGGTGTCGGAATCGGTGTGGGTGTTGGCGTGGTCGTGGGCGTTGGCCTCGGGGTCCGGTCGCGCAACAGATCCGCGACGGATGGCGGATCCGGATCGTCCGGGGAGGTCGAGCCGCGCTTCACGTCGCGCAGATCGATCGGCTCCACGGCCGCAGTGCGCATCGGCATCAGGGCAGGCAGGGCAAGCCCGATCACCACGGCGATGGCGATCAGGAGTCTGGGCATGCTCGGAGGACGGTGGAGATCCATCGGTCCCGTCACCCTACCGCCAGCCGGACGCGGCCGCAAGCAGGGACGCGTCAGCCGAGAAGGGGCTCAGGGTAGCGGGTGGCCAGCCGGAAGCGCTGGCACACGATCCGGGTGTCATCGGTGAGTGACCAGTCCGGGTCGCCCAGCCCGTCTCGAAGGTCGTCCAGGTAGCTGTTCCAGAAGCCCTCGTGGGCGGCACGCCACTCGGCGGCATCGGTGAATCCTTCGCCCTCGTCTCTCGCGAAGCGGTCGTCGACGTCGGCCATGCGCAGGATCCGGCATTCGGTCGTCTCGATCTCACCCACGAAGCGGCCATCGGCGTCGATCACCGCCTCGCGCGTTCCCGCCGTGGGCAGCATCTCGTCATCCAGCTCGAACTCGATGAGCAGGCCGGCGGTCGCGGTCTTGGTGCCGGCCAGGACGAGGGCCACCAGCTCGCGGCGCAACTCGCTGTTCGGCATTGCGAATCCGCACACCTGCATTCCTCGGAAGGTCCGGGGGTCAGCCACCGGGCATCCCCGATTGCACACGCGAACCGATGCGCCCCGAGACCCGCCCCACGACGAGCAGAAGCGGGATGGCGAGCACGACCAGGCGGATGGCGAAGGCGGCCGTGCTCCCTGCCAGCGTCGCGCCGGATGAGCGGCTGCCGGCGGCGACCAGCTCGAAGGCGACCGCGGGAATGGCCACGCCCATGGCTGCGCCCAACTGTCGCAGGCTGTTGAAGACGGCCGATCCGGTCCCGGCCTCTTCCGGTGAGAACTGCGCCATGGCCTCGGCGGCGCTGGCGACGAGCGTGAGGGCGATGCCTGCGCCGGTGACCAGGTTGATCGCCACGATCATCCACAGCGGCGTCTCGCCATTCCACCCGATCATCAGGGCGGCGGCGGCTACGAGAAGCACGAGCCCGATGAGCAGCGACCGGTCCACGCCGATGCGGCCCACCATACGTCCCGCGAAGGGAAAGAAGACCAGGCCCACCAACGGCGCCGCGAGCAGGAGGAGGCCGGCCTGGGTGGCGCTGATGCCTCGGCCGAACTGGAGGTAGAGCGCCGGATAGATGGTGGACGACATGATCGCGAACCAGGCGCCCGCGCCGCCCACGGTCGCGACCACGAAGCGCAGATTGCGGAAGATTCCCAGTCGAACGGCGGGCTCTCGGGCGCGTCGCTCGACCGCGATAAAGCCGATGAGCGCAGCCAGCGCGACCACGACGGCGATCAGTGCCCCCGTCGCGCCTCCCGGCTCGGTCAACTGAAGAAGCGCCAGCGTGGCGGCCACGATGAAGACGGATGCCAGGCCCATGCCGGGCAGATCCATTGCTCCGGGGCGGCCGCTCCGTTCAGGCAGCAGGATGAGCGCGCCGATTGCAACCAGCAGCGGCAGCGGGAGCTGGGCAAGGAAGACGATGCGCCAGCCGCCGAGATCGGTGAGGAAGCCACCGATGACCGGACCGATGACGGCGCCCAGGGCTCCAGACGTGAAATAGATACCGATCGCCCACGCGCGGCGCTCGGGTGGGAACGCGGTCACGGTGATGGCCAGCGAGACGGTGTACAGGATGCCGCCGGCGATTCCCTGCGCGATCCGTGCTGCGATGAGGAGCTCGAAGCTGGGCGCCAGGCCGCAGGCCAGGGTCGCGAGCAGGAAGCCCGCGCCGCCGATGGCGAGCACAGGTCGGAACCCGAACCGATCCCCCAGCCGGCCCGCCGCCAGCAGCGTCGCGGCCAGTGCCAGCAGGAACCCGGTCGAGACCCATGCCAGCTGTCCGATGGATCGGTCGAAGTCGCGCGCGATGTCCGGCAGCGCCAGGCTGACGATGCTGGAATCGATCAGGGTGAAACCGGCAATCCAGGCAAGGGCGAGGAGCCAGCGCGGATTGCCGGGAGTCGCCGGAGCGGAGTCCTGCATGCGCGGCCATCATCCAAGGTACGACCTGTGCCGCACAGTATTGCGTGCCACGCGCCTGGCCACGATAGTGGCGTTCATGAGCGCTGCTTCTCGTCCACATCGTCAGATGCCGGTCCGCGCCTTGCAATGGAGCGGGGCGATGCGCATCGACGACCTGGCCCTGCTCTCCGACTGCCGGACGGCCGCGCTCTCTGACCGCGACGGCACCATCCGCTGGTTCTCGCCCGGCCGGTTCGACCGGGCCTCCGTCTTCGGGTCGCTGCTGGACCCCGACGCCGGACACTGGACGATCCGGCCACGGACCGATGCGGCCACAGAGCGCGCCTATCTGGACGACGGACCCATCCTGGAGACCACCTTTCGGACCGATGCCGGCGAGCTGACGCTCACCGATGCGCTGAGCCTCCGCGCCGGCGTCCGTGGCCACGAGATCGATGGGGGCGACGTCACGCATCTCGTGCGCCGCGCCGAATGCCAAAGCGGCGAGATGGAGCTGGAGTTCGACCTTGCCGCGCGGCCCGAGTACGGCCTCACGCGGCCGCACCTGGTCGAAGCGGCCGACGGCTGGGAGCTGATCGGCGGGCCCTCGCCGACGCGGCTGATCACATCGGCCGAGCTGCGGCCGGATGGCGATCGGCTCACGGGCACCCTCAGGCTGACCGCCGGGGAATCGGCCTCCTGGGTGCTGGCAGCCGGAATGCACGATGGTCGGTCGGCGGAGGCCGCGCTCTCAGACACGCGCAAGGGGTGGCGGTCGTGGGCCGGGGCTCACGACCTGTTGCCCGGTCCACACGGGCAGGCAATGCGGCGCAGCGCGATGGTGCTCCAGGCACTCACCTATGCCCCGAACGGGGTGGTCG
>JBPCKH010000238.1:0-6074 GCA_051004475.1 Candidatus Limnocylindria bacterium
AGGTACGGCTCGACTCGCTCGAAGGGTGACTCGCTGACCTTCAGCCCGGCAAGATTGTCGACCGATGCGCCGATGCGACGAATCACTTCGACCGGCAGCGCGTACCCCGAGCGGGCGGTGAAGGCGTAACAGTAGAAGGGGAGTGGTGCGCAGGCCCGCGCCGCGGCGACGAAATGGGCGGTCAGCGCGTCGGCATCCAGCGCGAAATAGGGAGGCGGGATGACCGCGACTGCATCGGCACCGATCTCGGCCGCATGCGCCGCGAGAGTTGCCGTATCGGCCGTCGTCTGCGCACCGGCGTGCACCACCAGGACGCCCGAGACCGCCGCTCGGAAGGCGCCCACCGTGCGACGTCGCTCCTCGAGCGAGAGCAGTACACCCTCGCCCGTCGTTCCGCACGCGAAGACCCCGTCGGCGCCATGCGATTCGAGGAAGGCGACGTACGGCGCCACGGCCTCCGTGTGGACCGCGGCGCCGTCATCGGTCAAGGGGGTGACGGCCGCGACGATAAGCGGCCGGTGTTCGAGATCGGTGAGCTTCATGACCTCGCCATGCTACCCGGTGGCATCGGTGTAGACTCAGGATCCGCGCTGAAGCCACCCGCATGAGGGCATCTTTCGCACAATGACGTATGTCATCACCGAGCCGTGTATCGGCGTTAAAGACGCGAGCTGCGTCGACGTCTGCCCGGTCGACTGTATCCATGCCACCGACGACGACGCGATGTTCTTCATCGACCCCGACGAGTGCATCGACTGCGGTGCATGTGAGCCGGAGTGCCCGGTCACGGCCATCTTCGCCGAGGATGCAGTTCCCGACGACCAGCAGAAATACATCCAGATCAATGCCGAATACTTCACGAAGTAGCCGATGCCTCGCCTGGTCGTCCTGTACACCACCCCCGAAGACACCGATGCGTTCGAGGCGCACTACCGCGACGTCCACAACCCCATCGTCGCGCGCTACCCGAATCTGAGGGACATGCGGCTCTCGAAAGTGTCCGGTGTGGGCGGTCGCGATTCGGCCTTCTTCCTCATGGCCGAGATGATCTTTGACACTGCTGCCGACCTCGACGACGCCCTGGCCTCTGAGGCGGGGGCAGCCAGCGCAAAGGACCTGCGCAACTTCGCGGGTGCCGGTGTCACCATGTTCGTCGCGCCCGATGAGGCCGATGCCTGAGCCTGGCTCGCCGATCGCGGCCGACCCCAACACCCTCGGCTTCGAACAGATCCGCTACGAGCGAGACGTCTCGCGGGGAGTGGCGACAGTCACCATCGATCGGCCAGAGGTGATGAACGCCCTCGACTTCCCGACGCTTCGCGAGCTGGGCCGTGCCTTCGAACAGGCCTCATGGGATGACGGGGTGGCGGTGGTGGTCGTCACGGGTGCCGGTGATCGGTCCTTCTGCACCGGCGCCGATCTCGACGAACAGGCGCTGATGGGCGCCACCAGCGGGCAGTACTGGCGCTGGATGGGCGCGTTCATCGAGATGCACGATCGGCTGCGTCATATCGGCAAACCGACGATTGGGCGCATCAATGGCATCTGCGTCGGGGGCGGCAATGAGCTCCAGATGGCCTGCGATCTGTCCGTCCTGGTGGATGACGCATATATCCGGCACGTCGGCCCTGAGCACGGATCGGTGCCGGCCGGCGGCGCCACCCAGTGGCTGCCACTCATTGTCGGCGATCGGCGCGCGCGGGAGATCGTGATGCTCTGTGAGCCGATCCAGCCCGCCAGGGCCCTTGACTGGGGGCTGGTGTCCCGCGTGGTGCCGCGCGCCGACCTGGATGCGACGGTTGCGGGGCTCGCGGAGAATCTGGCGCGCAAGCTGCCGGAGGCGATGCGCTACACGAAGACGCAACTCAACTGGTGGCGCGATCTCGTCTGGTCACAGACCGTGGAGCATGCCCGCGACTGGCTCGCCGTCCACTCCACGGCCGACGAGACCAAGGAGGCAGTCGCCGCCTTCCACGACAAGCGAACCCCTCGGTTCGCGGAGCTTCGTCGCCTCGAGGCGGGCGACGGGCGCACGTGCCCTGCCTGTGGCGTGGTGGGATTGCCCGTGGCGCATCGGTTCTGCGGCTCATGCGGCTCCGAGCTTCCGGACGCTTGGTCGAATGGCGTCGGATGACACAACTTCCTACCAGATTTTCACGCGCAGAGAGGTATCCAGGATTTCTTGCTCCTCCAGCGCCGACAATCCGCCGAAATCTATGTCTCCCGCCGTCCGGTGGCCGGTTGACAGTTCTTATCTGTCTCTCGATCGACGCTAACGATCTCCCGGTGAGATTCCGAGAGGATTGGGCCGGTGAATGAGGACAGGCTGATCCTGGTCGAGCGGCAGGCGGAGCAGCGTACGGCTCTCGTGCGGCTCAACCGCCCGAAGCATCTGAACGCGCTGAATGGCGCCGTCATGAACGCGTTGTGCGAAGCCCTCGAGGATCTGGACGCAGACGGCGACGTTCGCGCCATCGTCGTCACCGGCAATGAACGGGCGTTCGCCGCGGGCGCGGACATCGGCGAGATGGCCGAGGCAACACCCATCGAGATGCTCATTGCCAACCGCATCGGTCAATGGGATCGGATCAGGAAGATTACCAAGCCGGTGATCGCTGCGGTCAACGGCTGGGCGCTGGGTGGCGGCTGCGAGCTGGCCATGACCCTCGACCTCATCGTGGCGGGGGAGGGCGCGAAATTCGGGCAGCCGGAGGTAGGCATCGGTGTCATTCCCGGCGCCGGTGGCACCCAGCGCCTCACGCGAGCCATGGGCAAGAGTAAGGCGATGGAGATGATCCTCAGCGGAGAGCCCATCACCGCTCACCAGGCAGAGGAGGCGGGCCTGGTCGCCCGCGTCACGCAGGACGAGCTGTGCGTCGAGGACTCCCTGGCGCTTGCCGCGAAGATGGCGGCGAAGTCGCCGATTGCGCTGCGCCTGGCCAAGGAAGCCGTCAATGCAGCCTACGAGATGAGCCTGACCGATGCGCTCGCGCACGAGCGCCGCCTCTTCTACCTCCTCTTCGCGTCCGAGGATCAGAAGGAGGGGATGGCCGCGTTTCTCGAGAAGCGCACGCCCGACTTCAAGGGCCGATGAGCCTGGGAAATCCAGATTACGCGGTTGGTGGCCTGGCTGTGCCGCGCCCCGCCGGCGTCGACCTTCGGCCGCTCGGGCGCGATGATTTCGGTGACGCGCTGGCCATGGCTCGCGAGCTCTACGGCCTGCCGGACACCGACCCGGACCCGCATCAGGCCCGATACGAGGCGCTTGTCAACGACGCCGACGCCGCGCCGTTCATGGCGATCGCGGACGGCGAGCCGGCCGGGTTCATCGGCTTCCGATTCCGCCGCCGCCTGAATCACGCCACGTTCGAGGGCTGGGTCAGCGATCTGTGCGTGCGCGAGCGGTTCCGTGGGCGCGGGATTGGCCGAGCATTGCTCGCTGCCGCCATCGCGGAGTGGCGGCTGCGCGGCGGGCATCAGGTCATGCTCGAGGTCGGCAGCGAGCGGACCGCGGCCCGCGCGCTGTACGGGGCCGCCGGGTTCGTCGACCAGGGCAAGTACTTCGAGATGAGCCCGGTTGCGACTCGTGTGATTCAGCTCAGCTCCGGCCTTGAGATCCGTCCGATCCTCGATGAGGACGCGGACTTCGACGCCACCACGCGTCTGCTCGCCGAGCTTGGTCGTCCGGCGCCCAGCGATGAACGTCTGCCAGCCCTGCGACGGACCTATCGGCAGCACGTGGCCAGTCCGGACACCGGATCCATGCTCGCGCTCCTCGACGGCACCCCGGTCGGGTTCATCAGCCTCGAGTTTCGCCACCCGTTCTTAACGACCGCACCCCAGGCCTGGATTCCTGATCTTGTCGTGACCAAGGCCGCCCGTGGCCGACACATCGGTGCCGGGTTGCTGAACATCGCGTTCGCGGAAGCGACCCTTCGGGGCTCGTATGCCGCAGCGCTGGAGTCGGGGCATCAGCGCCTGGTCGCACACCGGCTGTATGCCGCGGCCGGCATGGTGGACGTCGGCAGCTTCCTCACGCTCGCTCGCTGAGCGAATAAGCGCTTGATCGGCTATTGCGGTACGGAACCTGCAAGTACGCTGGGTCCCGGGTGCGGCAGACCGTCCCCGAGTTGCAGTACGAGGGAGAGTTCTACTCATGAGCATTATCGCGTGGATCATCGTTGGCGCCATCGCCGGTTACATCGCAAGCAAGGTCGTCCCGGGTGACGAGGGGTACGGAATCCTCGGCGGCCTCATCGCCGGTATCGTCGGCGCGCTGGTCGGCGGGTTCATCTTTGGCGCCGTGACAAACACGGACTGGACGACGGGAATCAACATCCCCACCATCCTGGCGGCGATCGTCGGTGCGATCATCGTCGTGTTCCTGTGGAACATGTTCACCAAGCGGAGCGGCAGCCGAACCGCCTGACCGCCATTCAGCCCAGACCGATGCGCCCGGTGCCGACGAGGCACTGGGCGTCTTGGCGTCTTGGGCGACCAGCCGGCCTCGTATCGCGATTTGGTCCGTGATGCGCACAATACCCGGCAGAATCGGTCAGGACGGCCGCGGTTGAGTGTGGCCGATGCGGCGCGAAGGCTGATTTAACCGGTAAAGGTCCCCATGGCGCACATTCCGCGAAGTCACGAACACCCGGCTCGCAACTGAGCCGATATCCGACTAGCTTGCGGGGCGCCGCCGACCCGCGGCATCGGCACGCCGGTAGAATCGGGCGCGATGCCTGACCAGCCGTACGAGACGCTCCTGTTCCGGACCGATGCGGGCGTCGCCACGATCACGCTGAACCGCCCGGACCAGTTGAATGCCCTCAACGCCACCATGCGGCGGGAGCTTCTCGCCGCGATCAAGGCCGCGGGCCGAAACATCGGGCTCCGCGGCATCATCATTACCGGTGCCGGACGTGGATTCTGCGCGGGGGCGGATCTCCGCGGCGGGAGCGGCGAGCGCGAATACCGGCGCGTGCTCGAAACCGAGTACAACCCGCTGATCGAATCCATTCGCGGTGTACCCAAACCGGTCGTTGCGGCCGTGAACGGCGTCGCGGCCGGAGCGGGTGTCAGCCTGGCCCTTGCCGCGGATCTCGTGATCGCGTCGGAGGACGCTCGGTTCGTGCCGGCCTTCAATCGCATCGCGCTTGTCCCGGACTCCGGCCTGACCCGCACCCTGGTGAGGGCGCTCGGGAGGCATCGGGCATTCGAGATCCTGCTCGGTGAACGCCCGTTTGGCGCGCGTGACGCCCATGACGCCGGACTCATCGCAGCCGTCGTGCCCGTCGAGCACCTGGCAAACGCGGCGCGGGCTCTCGCTGGGCGGCTGGCCTCCGGTCCGACGGGCGCCATCGGCCTCACGAAGCGGCTCGTCACCGCTGCCGAGGACGCGACGCTGGCGGACAGCCTCAATGCCGAAGCGGCGCTTCAGGAGATCGCCGGGCGCGGCGAGGATCATGCCGAGGGCGTGGCCGCCTTCACGGAAAAGCGCGAACCCGAGTTCCACGGCCGATGAACGAGGTCACGACGGTCGGGGTGCTCGGTTCCGGCACGATGGGCGCCGGCATCGCGCAGGTGGCTGCCGAGGCGGGCCTCGAGGTGCTCCTCCACGACCCGATTCCGGGTGCCACGGACCGCGCGCGCGAGCGCATCGGCGCATTTCTCAGTCGCAAGGTCGAGAAGGACCAACTTGCAGACGCCGATCGAACGGCCGCCGTCGGCCGGATCGTCGCGTCGCCCATGCTCGAGGGCTTGGCCGTCGCCGATATCGTGATCGAGGCCATCCCTGAAGACCTCGACCTGAAGCGCGACGCGTTTCGTCGGCTGGACGGCGTCGCGCAGAACACCACGATCCTGGCCACCAATACGAGCTCGCTGGCCGTGGCGCGCATCGCGGGAGCGACGTTGCATCCGGGCCGCGTGATCGGGATGCACTTTTTCAACCCGGTGCCGCTCATGGCGCTCGTCGAGGTGATTCCGGGACCGATGACGGACCCCGCAGTCACCGACAGCGTTGCGCTGCTCGCGCGCCTGCGCGGCAAGACGCCGGTGGTCGCGGCGGACACTCC
>JBPCKH010000239.1:0-5093 GCA_051004475.1 Candidatus Limnocylindria bacterium
TGTCCCGGCAGCGATGCACTCACGGTGGCGTTGGCGACCGCCGGCAGCCACTCGATCCGTTCGCGAAGCGACCGCGTATCGACCGCCAGGACGCTCGTGCCGCGTTCCTGCTCGAGCAGCCGCGCGAGATCGCGCTGCGCGGTGAAATGCTCCCCGGCCCACGTAACCTCGGTCACGCGCAGCCACGGACCGCTCAGCAGCGCCACCAGGCCGGCGGCAATCGCCGCGGCGCCGAGACCGGCAAGCACGCGGCGGATGGATGGAATCCGAGCGCCGATGCGTCTTCGCCACGACACACCCGGTCGCCGCGCCCCGCGACCACGCGACTTCGCGACATTCCGCCTGGCCGCCCCCGCACCGCGCGTCGATCGAGGGGCACGCTGTGGCCGCGGTCGGAGCTGCGGCTTGAGCTTCATCGGTCCCGCTCCAGCGCGAGGTCGATGAGCCGCGCGATGAGCTCGTCGAACGGCACTCCGGCGAGCTCTGCCTGCTTCGGAAACATGCTCGTCGGGGTGAATCCGGGCAGGGTGTTCATCTCGCTGATGTACGGCTCGTCCGCGGTCACGAGGAAGTCGACGCGTGCCATGCCCGCGCCGTCGACGGCCCGATACGCCGCAAGCGAGAGCGCTTTCAGGCGTGCCGCCAGGTCAGGCTCCACGTCGGCGCGCGCGTCAACGATGGCGAGCCCTTCGACGTACTTCGCCTCGTAGTCATAGAACTCGTGCGTCGAGCGAACCTCGCCCGGCTCGAAGACGATGGGGTCTTCATTGCCGAGGACCCCGCACTCGAGCTCGCGCGCGCCCTCGAGGTAGCGCTCGACGATCACTTTGGAGTCATGGCGGAACGCCTCGGTCATGGCGGCCGGCATCTCCGCAAGGTCGTGCACGAGGCTCATGCCGACGCTGCTGCCCAACCGGGCCGGCTTGACCACGCTGCGGTCACCGATGGTCGCTGCCACCTCGCGCACCACGCGGGACGGGTCTGCCTCCCACGTGCGACGTTGAAACCAGGCAAACTCGACCACCGGCAGGCCGTGGCCGCGCATGAGGTCCTTGAAGACGATCTTATCCATGGCGATGGCACTGGCCAGCACGCGAGAGCCGACATAAGCGATCCCGGCGAGCTCCAAAAAGCCCTGCAACGTCCCATCTTCACCGAACGGCCCGTGAACGACGAGGAACGCTACGTCGATGGCGTCCGCCAGGGATCGAACCGCGCTTGACGGCTCTATGGCCTGGTCGTCCCTCGTGGCCGGGACGAGCCGCGCTTCGTGCGACCGCAGCTTCCGAACCTCCTCGGCCGGGGTCGCCGCGCCCAGGAGGTCAGCCAGGCGCTGCCCGTCACCGAGCTCTGGGGCCGGGCCACGCGGCAGCAGCCAGCGCCCGTCGCGATCGATGTACACCAGGTACGGCTCGTAGCGCTCCCGATCGATGGCGCGCAGAACGGCCTCGGCGGACGCGATGCTCACCTCGTGCTCCGCCGAACGGCCGCCGGCAAAGATGCCGACGCGGAGGCGGCTCACGGCACCCCCGCCAACGGTGAAGGTGGCGGCTCGAGGCCGTCAGGCCATTCGCCGACGAACTCGATCTCATACGCCAGCTCCACGCCGAACCGGTCGGCCACCACTGAGCGCACGTGGTCGCCGGCGGCGCGGACGTCAGCGGCCGACCCGCCGCGGTCGACGATGATGAAGTTCGCGTGCAGGGTGCTGACTGACGCGGTGCCGATGCGAAGACCCTTCAGCCCGGCTGCTTCGACCAAGCGCCCGGCATGATCACCCGTCGGGTTGCGGAAGACGCTGCCGGCGTTCTGATCGCTGAGCGGCTGTGTCGCCCGGCGGTGCGCCTGGAACGCGTCAACTCGCTCGCGAATGAGCTCCGAGTCCTCGGTCCTCAGCTCGAGCTCGGCAGTGAGCACGACCTCCCTGGTCGCCTTGAACCGCGATTCGCGGTAGGCGAACGAGCACGCTTCGGCAGGGAGATCGCGGATCTCGTCGTCCCCGGACGACCAGGCGGTCACGCGTTGAACCACCTGTGCCATCTCGCCGTCGTGGGCGCCCGCGTTGGCCCATACCGCGCCGCCGACCGTGCCGGGGATGCTGATCCCAAACTCGATCCCCGCCAGGCTCGCTGCGGTGCAGCGCTTGACGAGAGCGGCCATGGCAACACCCGATTCGGCGCGGACCGTGGTCCCGGCGATCTCGATGGCATCCGCGCGGTTCCGAATGACCAAGCCGGCGATGTCGGCGTCGGCCACGACGACATCGCTGCCCTTGCCGAGCACGCCGGCCGGAACCCCGGCATCGCGGGCGAGGCGCAGTCCGGCAACGAGCTCGTCGGTCGAACCGACGGTCAGCAGTCGTTCAGCAGCCCCACCGACCCGCAGTGTCGTGAGCGGCCCGATCGGTGCATCCCGCTCCAGGACGATGCCACGCTCCGCGGCAAGCTGATCCAGGAGTATCACTGGCCCACGTCCGATGGCAGCGGCCGGCCCTCCGCCATGGCGATCAGCTCCTCGGCAAGAGCGCGGGCCGCATCGGGCCGACCGAGATCTCGCGCAGCGCGGGCCATCGCTTCGCGCCGCGAGTCATCGAGCAGACCCGCAGTCTCGGTAACGAGCCGATCGGCACTCAGGTCCTGGTCGGCCACCACGACCGCCGCTCCCTCGTCGGCAAGGTAGCGAGCGTTGTAGCGCTGATGCGCGCCCGCGAACGGGTACGGGGCCAGAATCGACGGGGCGCCGGCCGCCGCGAGCTCCGCGCACGTTGACGACCCGGCGCGACCGACCACGAGGTCGGCGGCCACCAGCGCATCGGCCATGCGGTCGGCCAGGAAGGGCTCGGCCGTGTACCGCATTCGTAGCGAGTCGGGCAGCGCCAGGCGTGCCGCACCGGCATCGGCCATCCCATCGTCCCCGGCAAGGTGCAGGACGTGCCAGTCGGCGAGCAGCCGGGGAAGTGCCTGGACGAGGGCCGCGTTCATGCGCGCCACCGCCTGTGAGCCGCCGAAGACCAGCAGTAATCGGTCCTCGCGCCCGAGCCCGAAGGCGGCGCGAGCGGCATCGCGATCG
Organism: Candidatus Limnocylindria bacterium; assembly: GCA_051004475.1. Classification (GTDB taxonomy): domain Bacteria; phylum Chloroflexota; class Limnocylindria; order QHBO01; family QHBO01; genus JACDBZ01. The sequence goes on from JBPCKH010000239.1 coordinate 3,070, forward strand.
ACCCCCGCGAACGAGCGGATCGGCGTGCCGGATACGAAACTATTGCCGGGAAATGCGTCGAGGGTCGGCGGGAAGCTGACCGCCACTCGGGTGGCGTACCGGCCGATGGCGCGGGTGGCGCGCCCCGGCTGCACGTTGCCTTCCCAAACCAGGGTCGGGATGCGGCGCGCTCGGGCCGCGAGCACGAGTGGCAGCGCCAGGTAGCCCCCGGTCGTGAAGAGCGCCGCGGGTCGAAGGCGGCCGAGCAGCCACCACGCCTGAGGAACCGACGCCGCGAGTCGCGCCGGGTCAAGGACGCTGTGCACCGAGAGACCGGAAGATCGCAACGATCGCACCACGAGCTCGTGATAGCGGAGCTGGCCGCGCAGTGGATGTTCGGCCACGAGCCTGTGCTCGAAGCCACGGACGCCACCGATATAGTCCAGCTCACCGCCGGGCCGGGCGTCGCGAAGTTCCAGCGCGACGGCCAGCGCGGGGTAGATGTGCCCGCCGGTCCCGCCGCCCGATACCGAATACCGCATCGCGCAATGATCCTGTCTGAGAGGTTTCGCGGCTGATCGACAGCAGGATGCCGACCGCCGCGAGATTGATGGTCAACGCCGACCCGCCGGCGCTGATGAATGGAAGCGGAATGCCGGTCACCGGCATGAGCGCCGTGACCACCATCATGTTGATGAGCGCCTGGACCACCAGCCAGGTGGTGATGCCGCACGCCAGAAGACCCGAGAAGGTGTCCGGGGCCGTAATCGCGATGCGATTGCCCTGGTACGCGACGACCACGAACAGCGCGACGACCGTCAACGTTCCGACCAGGCCCCACTCCTCGCCGATGATGGCGAAGATGAAGTCGGTCGACGGTGCCGGCAGGTAGAGGAACTTCTGCTTGCTCTCCCCGAGGCCCAGGCCGGTGATCCCGCCGAGCGCAAGCGCATACAGCGACTGCACCGCGTTGTAGCCCGCGCCGAGCGGATCGCGGAACGGGTCGAGGAACGTCTGGACGCGCTCCAGCTGGTAGCTGGTGTTGCTCACCATCCACCAGGCGGCGCCGAGCACGGCCGAGCTGATCGCGCCGATATAGAACAGGTTGGCGCCGGCCATGAAGAAGACGCTGCCGGCGGCGATGACATACACCCCGGCGGTTCCGAGGTCTGGTTCCAGGGCGATCAGGACGAAGCCGGGCGCGATCAGCAGCGCGAATGGGACCAGACCGTTCCACAGCGACGCGGCCTCCTTGCCGCGCCGATCCAGCCAGTGCGCCAGGTAGAGCACGACAGCCATCTTCGCGAACTCGGCGGGCTGCAGCGATCCCACACCGGGGATCACGATCCAGCGACGCGAACCATTGATCTCGGAACCGATGCCGGGGATCAGCACGGCCACCAGCAGGGCCAGCGTGATGACAAAGGTCGGAATCGCCAGGTAGCGCAGGTGGCGGAAGTCGATTCGGCTCGCAACCAGCAGGCCGGTCACACCGATGGCGGCCCACACGATCTGCTCGAGGCCCTGGGCGGCGGGGTCGGCGTTGTTGAAGTAGGAGCGCACGCTGGAGGCCGAGTAGACCATCACGATGCCGATGGCTGTCAGCGCCATCACGGCCAACAGCAACGCGTAGGCGGGTTCGTGGCGCTCCCGCCGCACGCCACCGCGCGCAACAGTGCGGCGAGCGGTCATCGTGGCGGCCGCGGTGCTCATCGCTCCCCGCCCAGGTTCGCGACCGCCGCGCGGAAGGCGTCGCCGCGCGCCGCGTAGTCGGTGAACATGTCAAAGCTGGCCGCGGCCGGGGCCAGCACCACGATGTCGCCCGGTTGCGCCAACCTGGATGCGGTCCCCACTGCGCCCGCCATGTCCGAGGCACGCTCGACCGGCACCCGGTCACCGATCAGGCCTGCAAGCTCTTCCGCCGTCTCGCCGATCAGGATGGCCGCACGCGTCCGTGCCACGACGGCGTCGGCGAAGAGGCCGTAGTCGAGTCCCTTGTCCTTCCCGCCGCTGATTAGGACAATCGGTGCGTCGAAGGCCTCGAG
>JBPCKH010000240.1:0-5183 GCA_051004475.1 Candidatus Limnocylindria bacterium
GTCGGCTCCTCTCGGCCCATCAGCGCTACATCGGGAGCCAGGTAGTAGCGCGTCGGGCCGGCGATCGCCACGACATCGCCTTCGAGACAAATGAGCGTTGTCATCCCTCTATTGAGTGAGCTGGGGCCGAACCTCGCCCCCTGGGCTCACCGGCCGCGAGACTCAGCCAGGCCTCGCTGATACATGAATCGATCGATTCGGTCGCGCAGTGCGTCGCGGGCCGCTCGCTCGGCAGGCGTCCGGGCACCGGGCCCCAGGGCCATCTTGCTATCGGTGACCCCGTGCCTGTCGCGATGCTCGTCGATGGCCAACGCAAGGCGCCGCCAGTCGCGCAGCAAGAGTTGGGCTCCCGTTCTTCGCCGGTTGAAGCGCGGCGGTGTGCCAATAGCGCTGCGTAGATGCGGTGGTGGTTCGCTCTCGAGATCCCGCAGGCGCGTAGTGCGGGTATCGCGCCCAGCGAACTCCTGCTCGCGGAATCGATGCAGGAACTCGTCGGCGTCCCTCAGCAGGTTGTTCACGCGGGTGTAGCTGACGCCAAGCTCATCTGCGATCTCTGCGTACTTCCAGCCGAATGCACGCATGCCAACGACCCGCTGGAGGTTCTCAGGCAAGGTCCGAAGCCGGTCCATCGCCTCGCCCAAGGCCTCGGGCGAGACATAGGGATTGCTGTGGGCGACCACGGAGCCCGGATCGATTTCGCCTGGCTTCGTGCCGAGCGGAATATGACCTCGATTGAGGTTCTGGAGCCGCCAAGCCTCGTTCTGGGCGACCTCCTTCAGCCACGGGTAGACCGTCTCCCGGCTTACGCCGTTCCCCCGCCTGAGCAGCGTCGCCCATGCGAACGCACACGCCTCGTCGACGTTGTCTCGAGAGGCACCGCTCTTGTAGGCCGTGGCCCGGAGCAGGCGGTCGTGGTAGCGCTCGAAGAGTTCTGCCTCGTCGCCGACCATCGGCCCGTCAGCGATCGCGTCCCTCGGCGGGCCGGTCGAGTTGCACCCCAAGTTCAGCGGCGAGCCGATGCCTCAGCGACTTGAAGGACTCTCCACGGGTCTCGAGTCCCCACAGCCCGGCAGCGAGGTCATAGGCCGATCCGCCGCGCCGACACGAGAAGCAGAACCAACCTTGAGCCGCACGCGGATAGACGTGCAGGCTCGGATCCTCATCTCGATGGAAGGGGCACGCGACCTTGCGATGGCGCGGCACATCCACGCCGAGAAGCGCCGAGACGTACTGAGCCGGAGCCAGCGCACGAAGGGGGTCGGTCTCCCGCTCCCGCTCTCGAGCACGGGTAGGCTTGGCCGGCTCCGCGGCGAACTCCGGGAGGCCGGCCAGCAACTCCGCGAGGAGATATCGCCTGTTGGTGGCGTAGATCTCGAGCGTGACCGGCGCTGGCGGGCGGTACTTGTGGTTGGTGGTGGCGGGCGGGCGCAGGATCCGGGTCGCGTCCCAGCACGCGTCATCTGCCCCCAGTGCGGCGGCCAGACGACGGTTGAGGATCTCCAGCTCGGGCGGGAGCACCGCCTCGCGCAGCGCCCAGTACGCGTGGCGACCGCCCCCTGCGCCGCTGCGCACGACCATGGAGGGCGCGGGCACGAAGCTGACCAGGCGCCCAACGGATTCGGCTGAGTCGCAGTCCGCCCACGCGACCCAGCTACGAGAGATCCCATCGCGACGACCGCTCCGGCGCCCGCGCAGCGCGCAGCCGACGTACACGTCGCCGCCATGGCCGAGACGCACGACCGCTTCGACCAGTCCCGCCGGGCGATGCGCCGGGAAGAACCGCTTGGCCATGCCGCGGTCCGGCAGGCGCCGGCGAAGCTCAAGGAGCTCGCCTGAGCGAGCGTCACCGGCGATGACGTCAACCCACGCGCGAACGGCGCGACGTTGAGCTGCGCCCTGTCCAAGGGGCGCCTGTGCTGGAGTCTCTGAGGCCAACGTCATCGTCGGCGCCTCACCTGTTCCGCCCAGGGACGGACCGATCACCCTGGCTCCGGCTGTCGGCATCGACTCTCAAGCCGGCCGCGGCCAGCACGAGGGCGACGACCAGAACGGCCAGCGCCGCGGCTCGCAGCCCGGCGAAGACGGCCGCAAGGGAGAGGGCGACTCCTGCCCCCGTGGCGAGCGGCCATGCGAACACGCCCACGCCTGTGACAACGGCCGCAAACGCCCACCCAAGGCGTGCACGCGAGATCCTCATGAACGGCATGTCGGACCCGCGCCGCTCGGCGCGCGAGAAATCTCACCGACCGCAGAAGCGGCGTCCGACGTCAACGTGTGACTACCGGGCCAGAGCGGCTGCCACGGACGCTGAATGACGTTCTGCTTCTAGTGGCAGCCGCCTTGGTCACCGCCATCCTCGCCGTGGCTCCTGCCACGGCGATGCTGCTCCACAGCGGTCGGACCGAAGGCCTATCGCCGACGAACGTGGCAAGGGCCTGGTGGACCATCGCTGCGGAGAACCGGTGGGGCGATCCGGCTTCGGCCTTCCCGGCGAAACCGCGGCGCCTGATGCCCGGCAGCCGCGGATGGTGGGCCTCCTTCGGCTACAGCGCGGCGGTCGCCGGTCTCGTGCTCACCGGAGTCGGACGTCGCGTCGACCGCGTGCTGGCGGCCCCGACGCTGGGCCGCCGCCCCATCGCCCTTCGTGGGGCACGACCTCGCTCGTGGGCTCGACCTCGCGACGTCAGCGCGCTCGTCGTCCGGCGCCGCGTGCCTGAGCGGTTCATGCTCGGGACGATCGGCCGTCCGGCTCGCCTACTGGCCGCCGACGAGGAGCTGAACCTGCTCCTCGTCGCCCCCACGCGCGCCGGGAAGACCTCACGGTTCGTGGTGCCATGGACCCTCGAGTCGCCGGGACCTTGCATCTCCCTGTCGGTCAAGACCGACGTATACCGCCTCACCGCCCGTCACCGCGCCCAGCTGGGTCGCGTCTGGCTCTGGGATCCCTTCGGCCGCCAGAGCGCTGGATGGAGCCCTCTGCTCGGTTGCCGGCAATGGGATGTCGCCCTGCGGCGTGCGTCTCATCTCGCCGATGCGGGCGGCAAGGGCCGGAACAGCGAGGCTGCGGCGTTCTGGAATGCGGAGGGAGCGAAGCTCCTCGCTCCGCTGCTTCACGCCGCCGCTCAGTCAGGACGGGACATGGCCACCGTCCTGCGATGGCTGGACGAGCACGCCGAGGAGGAGCCACTGACGATCCTCGACGCCGCCGACGCCGACGCCGCCGCCGCGCAGCTCGAGGCCGTGCTGGGTCTCGACCCCCGCAACTCTGGCACGACGTACATCAGCGCGGCGAGCCTGATCGATGCCTACCGGCACCCGCAGGTCCAGCGCACCGAGAGCGTCAAGGACCTCTCGGCGGAGCGGTTCCTCGACGGGCGGCCGAACACGCTCTACATCGTCGCCGGCGCAGAGGACCAACAGCTGGTCGCGCCGATCGTGGTGGCGCTCATCAGCCAGATCCTGACCCTGGCCGCCACCCGGGCGAACGCCTCGGGCAAACCGCTCGAGCCGCGCCTTCGCGTCGTCGGGGATGAGCTACCCAACATCGCTCCGCTGCGCTCGTTGCCGCGGTACGTGGCGACGATGCTCGACGCCGGCGTGCGGATCGCGTCCGTTTGTCAGGACCTCGCGCAGCTCGAGGGCGTCTTCGGTCAGGACAAGGACACGATTCTCTCCAACAGCCAGGTCAAGCTGTTCCTTGGGCCCGTGAGCTGCCCTCGAACGCGGCGCTACATCGTCGAGCTGCTCGGAGACGAGCCCACGGTCACCCGCTCGCGCACCCGTGGCGAGCGCGGAACGACCAACGAGAGCGTCACCTGGAGGCCGCGCGCGTCGGCACAGCTGCTTCAGCAACTCGACGAGCGGCGTGCGCTGCTCGTACACGGCAACTTGCCGGCGGCTGTCATCGAGTCGCGTCCGTGGTGGCAGATCCCGGCCATCAGACGATCGTGCGATCACCCGAGGAGTAGCGAATTGTCCCTTGGCGGCGTAGGCTCGCGGCCATCGAACGGACGCGCCGTCGTCTGATGTCACGGCAGCCCGGACGAGGGCGGGCTGGCGACCGCGTGACCTCACACCAGCACCGGATCCTCGCACGCCGGCGGGCTTACTGCCGCGCGCTGGCCCATTCCAATCGTGCGCTGTCGTTCGAGGACTGCGAGGACGTCTTTGCCGAGACGCTCGAGCGTGACGCCCTCGGACTGCCGGTCGAGCTGACGCCAGGCGAGGCGCATAGTTGGTTCTCGCGCAGACTCCAGCAGCGGGCGATCGACTTCCTCCGCCACCGCGATGGGCGCCGTGAGACGGAGAAGCTCGGGCGGCTGCACATCCCACTGGACGCGCCGGCCGGTGAAGACGGCGGCAACACGCTCGCCGCCCAGCTACCGGATCGGGATGCTGACGTCGCCGGTGAGCTCGAGGCGAGGGAGGATCGCGAGCAGGCGATCGTCGCGGCGCGGCAGGCCATGGAGCGGCTGAAGCCGTCGGAACAGCGGCTTCTCAAGCTGCGCTACGAGCTTCCTGAGGCGTCGATGCAGGACCTCGCCGGGATGACCGGGCTGACGGTTGACCAGGTGAGCTACCGGCTCCGGGCCGCGGTCCAGAAATTCAAGAAGGCGCTGAGCACAGGCCGCCTCGGTCCTGAATGCGACGTCACGCGCGGCACGTTGCGCATGAGCCATGGGAGCGTCGAGAGCGTGTCATGGGCGCGGGCAGAGGCGCATGTTGCCGGATGCTGGATGTGCCGGGCATGGCAGCTGGAACGCACGGCAGTGGCGTGGCTGCCGTTCCCGGCGTTCACGAAGCTCGAATGGCTGATCGCCCGGCTCGAGGGGCGCATTCGCGCCATGGGCCCCGTTCCGGAGACTGCTGCCGGCGCGACGGCTGGCGGCGCGAGTGTCACATTGGGCGCGAGCAAGCTCGCGGCGCTGTGTGGTGCCGGCGCGGTCACGGCCACGATGTGCGTCGGCGTGCTGACCTTGCCCGAGGAGAGACCCCGCAAGCCACGCAAGCCGACTCCGACGAGGACGCCGAGCCCGAAGCGCCTTGCGGAGTTGCCCACGCCGACCCCGACCCGGGTACCCGTGCCGGTCCCGGCGCGCGCCCGCGAAGCGAGGCAGGAGGCTCAGCGCCCGTCGACTGACCGGCCGACCGGCCAAGCTGAGGCGGACCCGCGCGAAGTCGAG
>JBPCKH010000241.1:0-3217 GCA_051004475.1 Candidatus Limnocylindria bacterium
CTCGAGATCAGCGTCGAGCGCTTTCCGGAAGGCACGCGGACGGCGGCCGATGCGGCCCGCGCGGTCGGCTGCGAGGTGGCGCAGATCGTCAAGTCGCTCGTCTTCATGGCCGATGACGCCCCGGTCCTGGCTCTTGTCTCTGGCGCCAACCGCGTCGACCTGTCGAAGTTGGCGGAGGTTCTCGGGACCGATGCAGCGCGACGCGCCGACGGTGACGAAGCACGTGCTGCCACTGGCTTCGCCATCGGCGGCGTTCCACCGTTCGGGCACGCAGAGCCGGTCACCGTGCTCGTCGACCGGGACCTGCTGATCCACGATCGCCTCTGGGCCGCCGCCGGACTGCCCGATGCCGTCTTCTCGATCAGCCCCGCCAAGTTGGTCAGCGTCAGCGGTGGGCGGATTGCCGATCTGGCCGCACCCGCCTGACGATCCTTCCGTCCGACCGTGACACTCGGATTCGTCCTCACTGCCCTGATCGTCGCAGGCGTTGGGTTTGCGCTCGCGTCGGTCCTTGTCATGCGCTCGGCAGGCGCTCGTCCCGGGGTGGCGCGCCGCCTTGCTGGCCCTGCGGAGTGGAAGGTCGGGCGGCTTCTCGGTGCCGATCGGGCGCCGGGGCGACCGGTCCGCCTCGTAGGCCGCATTCGCTGCCGCGATCCGCTCGAGATGGGCGGCGGAGAGCGCCTGGTCGCATTCCACCGCGATGTAGAGCTGCGGATCGGCGGCACGTGGCGCAGCATCGAGCGCCTCCGCGAGACGAGGTCGTTCGAGCTATGGGACCACGACGGCTCGCTGACGATTGACCCCGCGCAGGCAGCGGAACCGCTCATCGTGATTCCGAAGGTCTGGCGCGGCGATCCCGCCGAGCTCACCGAGCCGCATGCGTCAACTTTCGCGCGGATGAGCGAGCGCCATGGACCCGCGACCGAGGCGCGCTCCATCACGCGCGGAATCAATGTCACCGACCGGTTGTTCCTCGTGGCCCAGCCGCGGCGCGACGCGTCGGGGCGGATGATCCTTGAGCCGCCAGCCGGTGGCTATCTCGTCACGAATCTCGAGCTGAACGACGCGATGCGGTTGCTCGGAGGGCGCAAACGACGCCTGGTCGCGAGCGCGATCGTCGGGCTCGGGATCTCGGTCGTGCTGCTCGCCGTCGGCGTCATCGGCCTCCTCCTGCGCGCAGCCCTGGCCGGCTGAACCGCAGCCTGGCCTCGGAGCGGATGGCACCCTGCGCCTCGCTCGTACTCCATGATTCGGTACGAATGAGGCATCGCGCCGATCACCTCCCGTTTCTAACATCCGGTGCACGAGACCTACCGAAAGCTCCATTCGACCAGGAGCGCGGGATGGTTCCAACCACGGAGCGCAATCATGGCGCCAGAACAGCGGGAGGCACTTCTCAGCGTCGCACAGGCGGCAATGATCCTTGGCGTGCATCCCAACACCATCCGCGCATGGACCGATGCCGGCCGCTTATCCGCCTATCGGATCAACGCGCGCGGCGATCGACGCTTCCGTCGCGATGACGTCGAGCGCATCCTGGTCGAGGACGCTTCGCGATCAGACGACTTTGCGCAGAGCGTCGAGCGAGCTGCAGAGCTGGCAGTCTTCGAACACGTGGCGTCCGGCCTCGCCGCGACGCCGGCGCCTGCGGCGGTGGCGCGTGCGCTCGTCGAGGCCCTCCGCACGGAGATGCAGGTTGCCCGGGCCGCCGTGTACGTGCGTCTCGACGATCTCTTCGAGTTGACCGCGCACGCCGGCTTCGCCACCGCACCGCTTGCTTCAAGAGCGCTCGGGTCCGAGCCGGATGCCGGCGGTGCCGATCGCGAGATCGTGCTCGCAACACGGAAGACGGCCCTTGGCATCCTGGTCATTGATAGTGCTTCGGCGGACCGAATGTCGCCCTCCTTCCTGCGCGCGGTCTCGACGACCGCGGCCACGGCACTAGGAAGCTCCAGGCTTGTCGTCAGCGCGCGTCGCGAGCTCAGCCGCGTGCGAGCTCTCCGATCCGTGACGAAGGAGCTCACCGGGACCCTGGACCTTGAGCGCGTACTCGCCGACATCATCGAGCGGACACGGACGCTCTTCGGTGCGGATCGTGCCGGAATCTGGCACTTCGACGGCACGCCAAATCCCATCGCCCTGGTGACTCGCGGCCTCGGCGATGCGTTCCTCGCCCGGAGTGCAGACCTGACCGCCAGCAGCGACACCATCGCCATCCACGCCCTGCGGGAAGGCCGGCCGCTCTGGATGCGCAACGCCGACCGCGACTCCGCCGTCGGCGAGATGCGAGAGGCATACGCCACGGAGGGCATTCGCACCGTCTGCCTGGCGCCGCTCATCAGCCGCGGCGCGGCGCTCGGCGTCATCGGCCTCTATCACGACTCGGATCGAACCTGGCCTGACGAGGAAGTCGAGCTCGCCCAGGCGTTCGCCGACCAGGCAGCGATCGCCATCCAGAACGCCCGGCTCTATCGCTCGGTGGCTGAGCAGGCTGCCCGCATGCGATCGATTCAGGACCTGTCCGCGCGCCTGAATCGGCTGACCGACGTGCGGGCCATCGCCGAGGCGATCGTGGCCGAGGCCAGCACCCTGGCTCACTACCACGACATCCGCGTCTATCGGGTCGATTGGGATCGGCGTGTGTGCGACGCCATCGCGTTCACCCGGGAGATGCTGGACGGTAACCCGGAGGATGCCGAATCGCTCCTGCGGGTTGCGATCGGCGAGGGGTTCACCGGGTGGGTCGCGGAGCACGGCAAGCCCCAGCTCATCAACGATGCGGTGGATGATGAGCGCGGCAAAACGATCGACGGCACCGATGACGTTCCGGAGTCGATGCTCCTGATCCCAATGCTGTACGAGGGCCGAGCTCTCGGCGTCATCGTGCTCAGCCAGCTTGGCTACGACCGATTCAGCGCCGACGACCTCCAGACGATGAGCATCTTTGCGGGCTACGCGGCCCAGGCGATGGCCAACGCGACGACGTATGAGCAGCTCGTGACGCAATCGACCGAGCTGCGTCGACGGGCCGATTCTCAGCGCTACCTGCTCGAGACCAATGAGCGCCTGCTCGGCACCCTCGACCAGGCGGACGTGCTCGAGATGATCGCCGACGGCCTGCGCGAGGTCGTCAGCTACGACAACCTGTCGATCTACCGGATCGATCACCTCCGCGGCGCGATGATGCCTGTCCTCGCCCGCGAGCGTCACGCCGAGC